>JAUNUE010000117.1 GCA_030538335.1 Allobrachymonas sp.
GGCGCAGGCGACGGAAGTTACGAACAACGCTCTGGGTACGGTGAACGACACGGTCAAGGGCATGGAATCGATTCGCGAAACGATTGCCGAAACCGAAAAAAGGATCAAGCGGCTGGGTGAACGTTCGCAGGAAATTAGCGGTATCGTGAACCTGATTAACACCATTTCAGAACGTACGCACGTGCTGGCGCTGAACGCATCCATGCAGGCCGCTGTGGCGGGTGAAGCGGGCCGGGGTTTTGCGGTGGTGGCGGAAGAGGTGCAGCGACTCGCTGAAAGTTCACGGAACGCCACGCAGCAGATTGCCACGCTGGTGGGTAACATCCAGCTGGAAACGAACGAAACCATCAACACGGTGAACCAGACCATTGGTCAGGTGGTGCAGGGTTCGGAACAGGCGCAGAGAGCCGGGGAACAGATGCGCCGCACGCAGGAAATTACCGCGCAGTTGGTGTCGCAGGTGCAAACCATTGCACAGGCATCTGAGCAGCAGAAGATTGTGTCGAACCAGTTGCTTGAGGCCGCGCAGCAGATTGGCGGCAGCCTGGTAGAAACCGCTGAACAGATTGAAGCGCAGAACAAGGAAACCGAAACGCTCCAGAACGCTGCTTCGCGTTTGGTGGAGTCGGTGACCGTGTTCAAACTGCCGCCGCAAACCGCATAAATGCAAGCACCCCTGGGTGGCAGACAGTTGGCTTGTGCATCCAGGGGCATGAAGAATAGTTCTAGGTTTGATACAAAGGCCGACCCTTGAAGCTTAAAGATCTGATTGATGCCCTGGCTGGCGAAATTGAAAACGTCCAGCCGCAGCTTGGCATCAATCTCGATGACCTGTTGGCACTGGAGCTGGACAACCCGGCTTTCATGGATGCGCTTGACCAGTACAGCGGTCAGGTGCAGCGCATGGGCGAGGCCGTCGAAATGGCGGGCTTTCCGGGGCTGCAGGTGGTGTGCGAGCACGTGCTTGAAAACACGCTGTTGCTGGCGACTCTGCCGCCGGATGAGCGTTTGCCGGTCATCAGTTTTTTGCGTCGCTGGCCGCCCCTGATGGTGCATTATTTGCAGCATCTGGATGATCCTTCTTCTGCGGCTGGTTTGCTTGATGCCATGCGTGAAGCGCCGCATCCCATGCATGAGGACAACGCCCTCAAGGCCATGCACCAGCTCGGTGCCATGCCCTTGCAGGTCAACCTGCCGGGCGAGCAGGAGAACAAGCGCCCGGTGGTGGCTGTACCCGAAGACGTGGAGCTGGAAGTTCCCGAAGATGTCGAGAAGAAGCTGATGGAAGGCTTCTACCAGGAGGCACCGGATCAGGCGCGCAGGCTGGTAGAGCTGATCGGCATGATGATTGCCGGCGAGGCCAGCAGCGAAGACATCACTTCGGCCAAGCGGGTGGCGCATACGCTCAAAGGCTCGGGTGCCATCATCGGCCTGCGTGGCCTGGCATCCATGGGCCACCATTTTGAAGATGTGCTGGAGCATTTCGAGAAGCAGGGCGGTCATGTGGCCGAGCCTGTGGCCGAGGTGCTGATGGATGCCGCCTATTGCCTGGAGCAGATGGTGGCCTTTGTTGCGGGCACCGACGAATACCCCGAGCAGGCGCAATCGGTGCTGCAATCGGTGCTCGACCTGGCCAACCAGATCGACCGTGGCGAATCGCTGACGCATGTGGCACAACGCGCGGTACCGCGCCAGGGTGCCTCCCGGCGCCATGAACCTGCTGCTGAAAACCATGAAGATGTAGCGCCTTCTTCAGAAAGCGTCGCAGAACACGACGACGAGCACGCCACCACAACCACGCTGGCCGAAGCCGACCGCACAACACCGGTGCGCCCTGTGCCCACGCGCAGGCAGGCACCGGCCGCGGCACCTGCTGCCGCCCTGCGCGTCAGCCTTGATCGGGTGGAAGAATTGTTCCGCGTATCGGCCGAGGTGTCGGTGCATACCGCAGCAATGGAGGCGCGTATCAAGCAGTTGGCCGACCGGGCCAAGGAGCTGCTGGAGCAGAACCTGCGTGTGCAAAAGCGCCTGTTTGAACTTGAAACCGTGGTGGATGTGCGTGCCCTGAGCATGATGCGTGCCCGCGGCAACCGCGACAGCGAAGCTGCGTTCGACCCGCTGGAAATGGACCAGTACAACGAGCTGCACAGCACCGCGCACGCCCTGGTGGAAGAGGCCAGCGATGCACGCGCGCTTTCGCACGGTATTGAAGAAGAAATTGCGCAATTGGCCGGCATGCAAAACCGCCAGCAATTGCTGTCGCGTGACTTGCAGCACCTCGTGATCGGCACCCGCATGACCGAGGTGGGTGTGCTGGAGCCACGCCTGCAACGCAACATCCGCACCACTGCGCAGGCCACGGGCAAGATGGCCGTGCTGACACTCGAAGGCGGTGGCACGCTGATCGACAGCGATGTGCTGAACAAACTCGCGGAACCGCTGCTGCACCTGTTGCGCAACGCGGTGGACCACGGTCTGGAAATGCCGCACGAGCGGCGCAAACTCGGCAAGCCTGAAGTCGGCTCCATCACGCTGGACTTTTCGCGCCAGGGCCAGCAGGTGGTGCTGGTGTGCCAGGACGATGGCCGGGGGCTGGATCTGCTGGCAATCCAGAAACGTGCCATCGAGCGCGGCCTGATCAAACCCGAGCAGCCGATGAGCGACGATGAAATTGCGCGTCTGGTGCTGATGCCGGGTTTTTCCACGCGCGATGCTGTGACCGAGGTGTCAGGCCGTGGTGTGGGCATGGACGTGGTGCGTGCCTGGGTCGAGGGCATGAACGGCATTATTTCGCTCAGCTCACAGCCGGGCAAGGGCATGCGCGTCGAAATGCGCTTTGCGGCGTCGCTGTCGACCTTGCAGTCGCTGATTGTTTCAGTGGCAGAGCAGCGCTTTGCGCTGGCTTCGGTGCAGGTAGAGCAGGCCGTGCCGCGCGGTGTGGGCACGTTCTCGATAGCGGGCGACCGGCTGCAGTACCGGCAAGGCAACCGCGTCTTGCGGGCCGTGCGTCTGGCAGAACTGGTGGGTTTGCCGGTGGATACACGCAAACCGCTCGAAAACTATGACGCCGTGATTGCGCGTGTGCAGAACAAGTTCTATGCGCTGGCGATTGATGACTTGGTTGACTCGCGCGAATTGCTGGTGAAAAACCCCGGCCGCTATGCACGCCATGTGCGCGGCGTGGCGGGTTTGTCCATTCTGGGTGACGGTAGCATCGCGGTGCACTTGGATCTGGTGCAGATGCTCGCCAACTGGCAGGGCACGGGCGTGGTGGCTGCGGTGCCTGCAGCCATGCGGCCCGCACTGGAGCGCCCTGAATTGCCGGGTGTACTTGTGGTTGACGATGCACTTACGGTGCGCAATACCTTGCAGCAACTGGTCGAAGATGCCGGCTTCCATGTGGAAACGGCGCGCGACGGCATGGATGCGCTCAATACCCTGCGCACCTTCAAGCCGCGCGTCATCCTCACCGACCTGGAAATGCCCAACATGAACGGCGTGGAGCTCACCATGAGCCTGCGCCAGCGCGAAGATACCAAGAAGCTGCCCATCATCATGATCACTTCGCGCTCGCAAGACAAGCACCGCGAACTGGCGCAGCAAGCCGGTGTCGACACCTATATCACCAAACCGTACAACGAAGGCGAATTGCTCAAAGTCATTCGCAGTGCTGTAACGGCCTGATTCCATGCAAGCAGCTCAAGTTCCCGTTTCTTCTCCGTCTGCACCCACCCGGCAGTTGCAGGGCAATTTCATTTTGCTGCGTGCCGACAAGTTGCGCCTGCTGTTGCCACAAGAAGGCATCCAGAGCACCGACTATCTGCAAGGCCGCCCCGAGTTGATCGAGGGCGAAACAGGCTTGCTGCACATTCCTGATTCGGAAGATGGCGCCGTGTACGTGGCCGTGGGTTCTGACATGCACCTGCTGGACATGTGTCCGGCCGACCGTTTCGTAACCACCAGCATGCATGGTCTTGATGTGCGTTGGTGCTGGAGCGAGGTACGCGTGCTGATGCAGGCCAACCTGTATTGCGAAGCCTTGCCTGCGGTGTTACTCTCGCCCCATACGCCTGTGCGTGAAATTGTCGCTGTCGGCAACGACTGGGCCTATCTGTGTTCTGCCGAAGGTTTGCAGCAGTTTGCCTTGTCTGCGAAAAACTGAGTCAGCCATGAATGACACTACCTCTTCTCCTTTTGCTGACGATGCAACTCCGGTTTTCCCGAACGGGCGCGTTGATGCTGTAACGCATGCGCCGATGCCGCCAGACATGCAATCGGTGCCTGTGCTGCATGCAGACGCTGCATCTGCAGATATAGATGCGTTTACCGGCGTGGAGGCACTGGCAACCGGCCCGCAAGCCGAAGCGCGCATGGTGGCCTACAGCCGGGGCCGCCATGTGGCTTTTTCAGGGCATGCCACACAGGAATTGATCGAACACCCTGAAGTCCAGGTGGTGCCCGGCGCTGCCTATTACGGATACGGGCTGCTGTGGTGGCAACAGCGGCATATTCCGTTGATTCATCTGGAGTCGGTGCTGCGCGCCTATCCAGCGTTTGATCCTGCGGTGCCGCCGCAATTTGCACTGGTGCTGGCTTACCAGACAGCACCGCGCGAGCCTTTGCAATACGGTGCCATCACGGTCACCGATATTCCCTATTCACAGCGCGTGAGTGATGCCGATTTTTGCCCTCTGCCCAAAGACAGCGACATGTGGGAAGAGCTGGCCATTTCCTGCTTCCGCCACCAGGAGCAGGCGATTCCCGTGCTCGATGCCGCGCGGATCTTCAGCGCCTTCCACGGCTGATTGCGGTGGCGCCCCATGTAGGCGCGCTATTTTGCCGCCAGCACGGTTCCAACAGATAAGGCAAACCCGCGCAGCCAGTCCGCAGCAGCAAGTGCCTTGCCGCCGGGGCGTTGCAGCGTTTGGGCACACAGCACCCCGTCTGCAGTGGCAGAGCCACAGGCAATGTGGATGCCTGCGGCATCGATGGCAATGACTTCCCCTGCCTGGGCCAGGGCTGGGCGTGAAAGTCCAGATACGGCTGCTTGCCAGATCTTGATGTGCTCCTCCCCTCCTTTTGCGGCAGGCATGCGGGTGCTCGCACCGGGGAAAGGGGTGAAGGCGCGGACGCGGCGCTCCAGCACGGCTGCAGGCTGCATCCAGTCCAGCAGGGCTTCGGCTTTTTCTATCTTGTGGGCGTAAGTAACGCCTTCTGCCGGTTGTGGCGTAGCTGCCAGGGTTTTGCTACGCACCTGTTCCAGCGCCAGCAGTACCAGTTGCGCACCTTGGGCCGCAAGTTTGTCGTGCAGGGTGGCGGTGGTGTCATCTGCAGCGATCGGCAAGGTTTCCTGCAACAGCATGTCGCCGGTATCCAGGCCCGCATCCATCTGCATGATGGTGATGCCGCTGGTGGTATCGCCTGCCTCGATGGCGCGGTGGATCGGCGCCGCGCCGCGCCAGCGCGGCAGCAGCGAGGCATGGATGTTGATGCAGCCGTGTACAGGCAGGTCCAGCACCCATTGCGGCAGGATCAGGCCGTAGGCCGCCACGACCATGATGTCAGGTTGTGCTGCCAGTAGCGCCTGCTGCGCGGCGGCGGCATCTTCCGGGTATTTGCCATCAAGCCGCAGGCTGCGCGGTTGCAGCACGGCCAGGCCATGGGCAAGTGCGATCTGCTTGACGGGGGAAGCCTGCAACTGCATGCCGCGGCCCGCGGGGCGGTCAGGTTGCGTCAACACCAAAGGAACATCCAACCCGGCCGCCACCATGGCAGACAGAGCCTGCTGGGCGAACGCGGGGGTTCCGGCAAAGGCAACGCGCATGGAGCTTTCAGACACCGGACTTCAGGCCGTGTTCTCTGTTGCCTCGCGGGCGGCTTCGCGCTGGGCCTTTTGCAGCTTGGTCTTGATGCGGTTGCGTTTGAGCGGCGACAGGTACTCAACAAACACCTTGCCATTGAGGTGATCCACTTCGTGCTGAATG
>JAUNUE010000118.1 GCA_030538335.1 Allobrachymonas sp.
GATGCGAAGTGACGCTGCACGTTTCAACACCCTGTTCCACGGCTTGCTGGATCGCGGTGTGTATATCGCCCCGGCCCTGTACGAAGCCGGGTTTGTGAGCAGCGCCCACAGCGACAGCGACATCCAGCAGACCATCGCGGCCGCGCAGGAAGCCATGGCGCTGCTGGCGCAGATATAGCACGCGCCCCGCCGTCTGGCGTGCTGGGGTACACTGAAAAGTACCGCTTTTCCCTTTCTGCCATCGGTGTATGTCCGCCCTCAAGTTCCTGGCTTCCGCCCTTTTTTATCCCCTCAATACCTGCATCATGTTTGCCGTGATGCTGCCCTTCATCCTGCTCAAGCTGCTGCCGGTGCAGCCGCTACGCATTGCCTGCACCCGCGTGCTGAATGCGCTGGCGCAACGGTGGATCAAGAACAACGACTGGTGGCTGGACCTGACCAACCCGGTGCAATGGGACATTGAGGTACCAGAGGGCCTGTCGCAGCAAGTCTGGTATCTGATCATCTCCAACCACCGCAGTTGGGAGGATATTCTGGCGCTGCAAAAAGTGTTTGATGACCGCATCCCCTTCCTCAAGTTTTTCATCAAGCAGGAATTGATTTACGTGCCGGTGCTGGGGCTGGCATGGTGGGCGCTTGACTTTCCGTTCATGCGCCGCCGCGGTGGCAGCAACGTCGCCAAAGATCTGGAGACGGCCCGCAAGGCATGCGAAAAATTTCGCCACATTCCCACCTCGGTCATCAGCTTTGTCGAAGGCACGCGCTTTACACCCGAAAAGCACCGCCAGCAACACTCGCCTTTTGCGCATTTGCTGCGCCCCAAAACTGGGGGCATTTCGGTCGCGCTCGAGACGATGGGCGAACTGTTCACCCACGTGCTGGACGTGACCCTTGTGTACCCCGAGGGCGAGCCTTCGTTCATGGACGTGATGGCGGGCCGCATGGGCCCAGTGCAGGTTACCGTGCGTGCCCTGCCCGTACCTGCCGAGTTGCTGCCCGCACCCGGCGAACACGCCCAGCGTCATCTGCTGCACGAGTGGATTCAGGTGTTGTGGCAGGAACAAGATGCGCGGCTGGCAAGCAAACTGGGCAACACCAAGCCAACTGCGTAACCGCCAACTGCTACGCAGGCGTTTGCTGATCGCTCTGCAACACTTCCCGCAAAAACTGGAACAACTCGCGGTACGCACGCCCCTGGCGCAAGCCTTCGCCCGGCTGGGCTTTTGGCAATGCTTGCTGATCCTTGCGCGCCTGGCGGATCAGGGCACGCAACTGCTGCGCATCGGTTGATGGATGTGCCTGCATCCATTCGGTCACGGCCTGTTCATGCCCCTGCTCGGCCAGCAGCCGCTCGCGCCATCCTTCAGTCTGGTGCTGCAGCAGCACGTCATCCGCATGCCCGCTACGCTGCTCTTGCAAAGCGGCGCGGATGGCCTCAATGTCGGCTTCATCGAGCTTGCGCATCAGCTTGCCCACATACTGCATCTGGCGGCGACGGCCCTCAAAGTCGCTGATGCGCTTGGCCTCCGCCAAGGCATCGAGCAAGGACTCGGGCAAATCCAGACCATCCAGCAGTTTGGTACGCAAACCCAGCAGCTCTTCGCCCAACGTTTGCAATTCTTCGCTTTGGCGCTTGCGGTCGGTTTTGCTGAATTCCGCATCCCACTTTTCCTGGCGTTTGAGCTCCAGATCCATTTCGCTGCCTTCGGCCACAAACTGGCCGCGCACGTAGTAGCCGCGCTGGGGTTTTCGGGACATGTTCGAAAAAACTGAAAAAAGACACAAAAAATCGCGGCATGCACCGCCCCGCTATCATACCGGCCATGCTGAAAAAGAAACCGCTTTCTTCCTCTTCTCCCACCACCATGACACCCTCCCACAGCCAGCCCCTGCCCGGTTTTGCCTACAGCCGCGCCTATTTTGAAGAACTGGTGGATCATGCGATGGCGCACGCCAAAAAGTTGGGTGCCAGCGATGCCGGTGCCGAGGCTTCTGAAGGCGCCGGGTTGTCGGTATCGGTGCGCAAGGGCGAACTCGAAAACGTCGAGCGCAACCGCGACAAGTCGCTGGGCGTAACGGTGTACATCGGTAACCAGCGCGGCAACGCCAGCACCTCTGATTTTTCGCAGCAGGCCATTGAACGCACGGTACAAGCCGCCTACGACATTGCACGCTTTACTGCACAAGACCCTTTCGCCGCCTTGCCTGATGAGGCCGACATCGCCAGCGGCCCTGCGCCCGATCTGGACCTGTTCCACCCCTGGGATATCGACAGCGACCGCGCTGCACGCATCGCCTTGCAATGTGAAGCGGCAGCCCTGCAGCGCGATGCGCGCATCAGCAACAGCGAAGGCGCTGGTGTTTCCGCGCAGCAAAGTCATTTTTTCAGCGCCCACACGCACGGCTTTCGCGGTGGCTACGCCAGTTCACGGCACAGCATTTCAGTCGCGCCCATTGCCGGTACGGGCGACGACATGCAGCGCGATTACTGGTACAGCTCCATGCGCAGCCCGCTGGAACTGGCCAGCCCTGAAGCCATTGGCATCTATGCCGCTGACCGCGCCTTGAGCCGCCTGCAGGCGCGCAAGATTGCCACGACCGAATGTCCGGTGCTGTTTGAAGCGCCGCTGGCAGCCGGCCTGCTGGGCGCATTTACCCAGGCCGTAAGCGGCGGCGCGCTGTACCGCAAGAGCACCTTTCTGCTCGACAGCCTGGGCAAAAAAGTCTTCCCCGACCATGTGCATATCGACGAAGACCCGTTCACCCCACGTGGCAAAGGCAGCAGTCCGTTTGATGCCGAAGGCGTGCGCGTGCGCACCCGGCGCGTAGTCGATGCTGGTGTGGTGCAAGGCTACTTTCTGAGCAGCTACACCGCACGCAAGCTGGGCCTGCCCGTCACCGGCAACGCAGGTGGCAGCCACAACCTCACGCTTGCCAGTAGCCAGACGCAAGCGGGCGACGACCTGCCCGCCATGCTGAAAAAACTTGGCACCGGCCTGTTTGTGACCGAACTCATGGGCCAGGGCGTGAACTACGTGACGGGCGACTATTCACGCGGTGCTAGCGGCTTTTGGGTGGAAAACGGACGCATAGCCTACCCCGTGCAGGAAATCACCATCGCGGGCAATCTGCGCGACATGTTCTTGGGTATGGAGGCGATTGGTGCCGATGTTTACACCTACGGTGCCAAAACCACCGGCTCGGTGCTGCTCAACCGCATGAAGGTGGCGGGGAGTTGAGGCCCGCAGGAGCAGCAAGCGTTATTGAACAGCCGGACGCAGAAGTCGCAAAAGGTCCGCAAAAGACGCAAAGTGAAATGGCCATCTGCTTGCGCCACTGATTGCAAGGTGACTGGCACCAAGGCTTCGATACCTCAGCCCGAACGGATCGAGAGTAGCCCGTAGCTTATTTCCTGGAGTAGCGCTATGGAATTTTGCGCCTTCTGCGAAACCTTTGCGTCCTCTGCGTCCGGCTGTTCTGACCTTTGAATCACCCGCGCCACCGCAGCAGGCGCAAGCCATTGAACACCACCAGCAAGCTCGCACCCACATCGGCAAACACGGCCATCCACATGGTGCCCATGCCCGCAAGGGTCAGCACCAGAAACACCAGCTTGATGCCCAGCGCCAGCGCGATGTTCTGCGCCAGCACGGCGTAGGCGTGGCGCGACAGGCGCACGGTTTCGGGCACGCGGCGCAGGTCGTCGTTCATGATGACCACGTCTGCGGCCTCCAGCGCAATGCCGGTTCCCGCCCCGCCCATGGCAATGCCCATATCCGCTTGCGCCAGGGCCGGTGCGTCGTTGATGCCGTCGCCCACCATGGCCGTCAAGCCGTGCGTTTGCTGGACATGGGTGATAGCCTGCAGCTTGTCTTGGGGCAATAGTTCGCCACGCGCTTCGGCAATGCCTGCCTCTTTGGCAATGGCCTGTGCAGTAATGCTGTGGTCGCCACTGAGCATCAGCGTGCGCACGCCCAGTTGCTGCAACTCGGCAATGGCTTCCTGCGCGTGCGACTTGATGCGGTCGGCCACGGCAAACAGCGCCAGCACACGGGTACCATCGGCCAACAGGGTGACGGTGCGGCCTTGGGCTTGTTGGGCTTGCAGCAGGGCTTGTACATCGGTACTCAGCGCCAGATCCTGCTGCAGCCAGCGGGCGTTGCCCAGGCGCAGCACGTGCCCTTCCACCTTGCCTGCCACGCCATGGCCTGCGGCGGCCTGCATGTCTTGCACCGGCAGGGCTTGCGTTTGCAGTACCGGCTGCAAACCCTGTGCGATGGCTTGCGATACCGGATGGTCAGACGCGCTGGCCAGCGCTTGCGCCCAAGCCAGCGCCTGTGCAGGCGCTTCGGCAAACACCTGGTGGTGCTGCAATTCGGGCTTGCCAATGGTAAGCGTGCCGGTTTTGTCAAACGCAATGGTGGTGAGCTTGCGCGCCTGCTCCAGATAAGCGCCGCCCTTGATCAGCACGCCGCGTTTGGCCGCCGCCGCCAGTGCGCTGACGATGGTGACCGGTGTGGACAGCACCAGCGCGCACGGACAGGCAATCACCAGTATCACCAGCGCCTTGTAAATGGCCTGCAGCCAGGGCCAGCCCAGCAACGTGCCGCCGACGATGGCAACGCCCAGGGCCAGCACAAATACAGCCGGGGTGTACACCGCAGCAAAGCGGTCTACCAGACCCTGGATGGGCGCACGGTTGGCCTGCGCCTGCTCCACCGCGGCGATGATGCGCGCCAGTGTGCTGCTTTTGGCATCGGCCGTGCTGCGCACCTCGAGCAAGCCTGTGGTGTTGATGGTGCCAGCGAAAACGTTGTCACCCGTCTGCTTGTCAACCGGCACGCTTTCACCCGTAACCGATGCCTGGTTGATAGCGCTTTGGCCGGAAATGATCTCGCCATCCAGTGCGATGCGCTCACCGGCCTTGACGCGAAACACGCTGCCCAGCGCAATGGCGTCCACCGCCTGCATCTGCCACTGGCCATCTGCCTGGCGCACTTCGGCCTGCTCAGGCGCCAGTTCCAGCAGGTTCTGCACCGCGTTGCGGGCGCGGTCGGCCGAGCGGGCCTCCAGCCACTCGGCAATGGTGTACAGCGCCATCACCATGGCGGCCTCGGGCCACTGGCCGATAAGGAAGGCGCCCGTCACCGCCACCGTCATGAGCGCGTTGATATTGAGTCGGCCGCGCAGCAGCGCCTGCAGACCGTGACGGTACACCGCAAACCCCGACAGGCCAATGGCCGCAGCCGCCACCGCCATGCTGGTGACCTTCCACGGCGTGGTGTGTGGCGCCAAGAAGTGGATGCCTTCAGCCAGCAGCGCCAGCACCAGCGCGGCGCCCATCTGCACGCGTTCACGCAAGCTGTCGCCGGGGTGATCGTGGTCATGGTCGTGCCCATGGCCGTGGTCATGATGGTCATGCGCACAACTGCTGCAACTGCTGGCGGCAGGAGCTGCCGCTGCAACCGCTTGCAACTCAAATCCGGCCTTGCGGATCACGGCCATGGCCTGCTCTACCACGGCATCGGGCGCATCCACCAACAACGTGCGTTGCGCGAGGCGAAACTCCAGGCGGCGAATGCCTTCGACCTTTTCCAGTGCCAAACGGATCTGACCTTCTTCCACCGGGCAATCCATGGCGGGGATACGCAGCCACTGCCCACTGCTTGCAGCCAAAGACGCGGGCGCATCCACTTCTGCATGATCGTGGCGACCACAACTGCCGTGATCGTGACCATGATGATCGTGACCGTGCACCGGGTCGTGGTTGTTCCCGCAGCAAGAGTCCTGGTCGTGATGATCGTGCTTGTGCCCAGCGCCATGGCCATCATGCTCAGGCTGACAGGCCTTTTTGTGATCAGCCGCGGCGCAACCGCAAGGGTCTTCGCCCGCATGGTGGTGGGTTCCATCGCGGTACTGTTTGTCACAGGCCGTGCGCTTGCTTTTGGGGCAATGCGCCG
>JAUNUE010000119.1 GCA_030538335.1 Allobrachymonas sp.
CCAATCATCTCAAGAAGTTAGCATGTGGTGGACACATGTTTGCTTCCTAAGACCCCTGCTGAATACGAATACAGATGCGGCTACAGCGTACTATGCGCATCGGCATAAGAGCCGTGCGCTTCAAATACCCGGTTCCAGCCCTGCGCACAGGCTTGTGCCAGGCGCTGCTGCTCGGTGCGCGCCAGGGTTTCACGCGCTACATATTCGGCAAGCAAACTTTCTACAGTGGCCGACAAATTGCCGCTCAGGGCTTTGGCCTGCTGCGTCAAGTCTTCATTGAGCGTAAGGTTGACCGGGCGCTTGCGACTCGCCTGTGGGGAGATGGGAGGGAGGGTAGGCATATGCGCATTGTATGCGCATAATCTGGTGTTTGGCAAACGGGAGAAATATAGACAAAACCTCAAAAAAAACCGACACCCTCTCCTGCCGTTGCGGTGGTCAAAGACGGGTTGTTTGCCAAATCCGGGTTCTGTCTCTATCGGCGCATGGGACATCAGCACCTTGGGGCTGTACGGGCAGATTGCCGCGTCGCGCCCAGGCGCTCCTCGCAATGACAGGGTTTGAAAACTTCTGCGCCCTCTGCCTGCCGCTTCCTTCTCATTTTCGTCATTGCGAGCCGCCGCAGGCGGCGTGGCAATCTGCTGGCACAGACAAGGCTTGTTGCGCCACAGCACATGGTGTCTGGGGGCAGTGGGTCCTGCAACTTCGCGCAGTTGGGGTTCGCTGCGCTCACCACCAACCTACCGAATTGGAGTTGCCAAAACCAATGCGATCGTTCCCATGCTCCAACCTTGTAGCGTGGGCATGTATGCCCACGCAGTCAGGCGGTATTTACAAGTCTTGAGCGTGGACACAACTACCACCTGCACATCTACAAAAACCCGCGTTGTTGCAGGGCCTGCATCACTTGTTGCCACACGCTTTCTACAGCTTGTGTGGCATCCACACGCACAAAGCGATCAGGCTGCTCGGCAGCGCGGCGTGCGTAGCCTTCACGCACACGCTCAAAAAACGCGGTTGGCTCGGCTTCGAACTTGTCGGGCAAACGTGCGCCCGCCAACCGTTCAGTAGCCACAGTTGCGGGTAGGTCAAACCACAGGGTGAGGTCGGGTTGCAGTAGTGTGCCCTGCCCTGCTTCGGCTTTTTCAACCTGTGCCAGCACCATTTTTTCGAGTTCTTGCAGGGTGTTCCAGTCAAAACCGCGCCCTGCACCCTGGTAAGCGAAAGTGGCGTCGGCAAAGCGGTCGCACAGCACCACTTCTCCACGCGCCAGCGCCGGGGCGATGACTTGCTGCACATGGTCGCGGCGGGCGGCGAACACCAGCAGCGCTTCGGTCAGCGCGTCCATCTTGTCGTGCAGCACCAAGGTACGCAGTTGTTCAGCCAGCGGGGTACCGCCGGGTTCGCGGCTTTGGGTCACGATTCTGCCTTGTGCAGTAAAAGCCTGCACCAGCGGTGCCAGATGGGTGGTTTTGCCTGCGCCATCAATGCCTTCAAAAGTGATGAACAGGCCTTGCGGTCGGGAAATACTCATGGCCGCTTCAGAATATATTTGCGTACAGCGCGGTTGTGCGCTTCGAGGTTTTCGCTGAATTCGCTTGCGCCCGTGCCGTCGTTGCGCGACACAAAATACAGCGCCTTGCTGTCGGCCGGGTTGGCGGCTGCGGCCAGCGCGGCTTCGCTGGGCATGGCGATGGGCGTGGGCGGCAGCCCCAGGCGGGTGTAGGTGTTGTAGGGCGTGTCGCGCTGCAGGTCGGCGCGTGTGATGTTGCCGTCGTAGGCTTCGCCCATGCCGTAGATCACGGTCGGGTCGGTTTGCAGCCGCATATTGATGCGCAGCCGGTTGACCATAACGGCCGACACCAACGTGCGGTCGGGGCCGTAACCGGTTTCCTTCTCGACAATGCTGGCCAGCTTCAACAGCTCATACGGCGTTTCGAGCGGCAAATCCATGTCGCGACTTTGCCAGGCGGCATCAAGCTTGCGCTGCATGGTGTCGTAGGCCAGCTTCAAAATATCCAGATCGGAGGTGTTGCGGGCGTATTTGTAGGTATCGGGAAAGAACATGCCCTCGGCCTTGGTGCCTTCGGGTGCGCCCAGTTTCTGCATCAGGGTGGTATCGCTCAAGGCACCGCTGTCGTGGCGCAAGTCTTCGGCATCTCTCATCGCGGCGCGCACCTGCCGGATGTTCCAACCCTCGCCTATGCGCACGCTGCGCATGCCGAACTCACCGCGCACCAGCTTGCGCAACAGGCTGCGCGGTGTGTCGTTGGGGCGCAGCTCGTAACTGCCCTTTTTGAACCGGCTGGCTTGTCCGGTAAGCGTCAACCAGGTTTGCAGCAGCGTGGGCGATGTGGTGACGCCTGCTTCGGCCAGCTTGCGTGCCACGCCTGCTGCGCCGTCGGTCGGGCCGACCGAGAACTCCACGGTTTTTTTCTCCATTTGCAAGGGCTGGCCCGACCACCATGCCACGCCCCCCCCCGCCACCAGCCCGAAGACGATCAAAAAGAAAAATAATTTCAATAATTTGCGCACCCGAACCCCGCGGATGAAAACCAGACAAAGAAGCAACCCGTCATCAATACCCTTGCATGCACCCATGCTTGCAGCATTGCTACGGCAGTCGGCATGATAATGCAGCATACCCTTGTACTTGCGTTAAGCGCAGTCTGGGGTGGGATCACGTACCGATGAACAAACCTGTTTCTTCTTTGGATGGCGTTACGCCGCTGTTGCATGCTGCCCCTTCGGCGTGGGCCGTATTGCAAGCACGCGGCGCCGACGCTGCTGATTATCTGCAGCGCCAGCTCAGCAACGACGTGGCCTCCATGCTGCCTGATGAGGCCCGGCTGGCCGCCTGGTGCAACGCCAAGGGGCGCATGCTCGCGAGTTTTATCGTCTTGCGTGCGCCTTCAGCCGAGTCAGAAGACGCCTGGTTGCTGCTGTGCCCGCACGATCTGTTGCCCGGTCTGCTGAAAAAAATGCACATGTATATTTTGCGCAGCAAGGTGGTTCTTGAAGATGTGACTGCGCAATACACCCTGCATGGGCTGATGGGAACTGCTGCTGAACAGCACTGGCAGGCTGCAGGTGGCTCTTTGCCACCATCGCCGTGGCGAACCCTTTCGCAACCGCACACACAGACGATCGTCCTGCCCCCCGCATCGCTGGTGCCACCCGCGCAAAGCGCCGCCCTGCCCCGTCTGCTGTGCCTGCAAACCCGCGAGCAGCCTGCCCCCCAAGGCCCCACGTTACCACTTGCCTGCTGGGCCTGGGGCGAAGCCGCCAGCGGCGTAGCCACCATCGGCCAGGCGTGCAGCGAACTGTTTGTGCCGCAGATGGTGAATTTTGAAAGCGTGGGCGGCGTGAACTTCAAGAAAGGTTGCTACCCCGGCCAGGAGGTGGTGGCGCGCAGCCAGTTTCGCGGTGCCATCAAACGGCGCGGACATATTGCTACCTTTGCCTGCAAAGACGGGGAGCCAGCACCCCAAGCGGGTGATACCGTGTGGCAACTGCCCGCTGACACATCCGAAAACCCGGTGCCCGAAGCCGATGCATGCGGCACCGTGGTGCAAGCGGCCTGTTATGGTGGGCATGGCGTGGCTTTTGTTTCGCTGCACAACCAGGCAGCAGAAGCAGCGGCATCGGGCCAGATGCGTTTGCATGCAGGCAGCGCCACAGGCGCGGAATTGGCCTTGCACCCTTTGCCTTATTCCTTTATCGAGGTATGAAAAAACGGCTTCGGAAGAAGCCGTTTTGTTTTCGCAATACCTATTCGGATCAGCGGTACTGCACATCCACAATTTCATAGCTGCGCGCGCCAGCGGGGGCCTGCACCACGGCGGTGTCGCCCGCCTGCTTGCCAATCAGCGCGCGGGCAATCGGGCTGCTGATATTGATCAGGCCCAGCTTCAGGTCGGCCTCGTCTTCGCCCACGATCTGGTAGGTGATGGTTTCGCCGGAATCTTCGTCCTCAAGCTCTACCGTGGCGCCAAACACCACACGGCCATCGGCATCGAGCGTGCTCGGGTCGATGACCTGGGCACTGGAGAGCTTGCCTTCGATCTCGCGGATGCGCGCTTCGATAAAGCCCTGGCGGTCTTTAGCGGCGTCGTATTCGGCGTTTTCGCTCAGGTCGCCCTGCGCACGCGCCTCGGCAATGGCGTTGACCACCTCGGGGCGGTCTTTGGTCTTCAGGCGGTGCAACTCTTCCTTGAGTTTTTCTGCACCGCGCAGGGTGATCGGAACGGTACTCATGTTCTGGCCATCGTCAAAAAAGAAAACGCCGGATGCATCATCCGGCGGGGAAAAGCCTTGCCGTGCGCTGGCCGCGCGCAGCATGCTGTGTAGGTGGATTATAGCCGTGTAATTCCTTGTTCACAATAGCGTGGCGCAACACGCTGCATCTAGAATCACACCCATTCTCCATCTGAAAAAGGTACGCCATGACCCAAGCCCAACGCCCTGTTGCACGCCTTGCGCGCCCCGCCCTGTTTGCCACGGCCGCCATGGCGCTGTATCTGGCCGGATGCGTCACCGGCCCGGCACCCGTGGCCAGCATCCCCGTAGGGCACACGCTGGGCAAGCCGCAATGTACGTTTTTTGATGCTTTTCGCGACAACGGCGACGGCACAGTCACCGACCCGCGCAACGGTCTGGTCTGGAAGCGCTGCGCCGAAGGCTACGACTGGCGCGGCAACGCCTGCGTGGGCAACGCCATCTACGTCGGCTGGGAAGACGCCATGGCCGGGGCCAGAAAAAGCCGCTACCTCAACCAGGGCGACTGGCGCCTGCCGACCCGCGCCGAACTTGATGCCGTGGTCAGCCCCAACAAGCAGGCCTGCTTCAACAATGATTTCTACAAAGGCCAGTACGCCGCCAGCCGCACGCTGGCGCACCCGGTGGACAAATACGGCTTTCCGGGCGGGTTCTGGTCCAACGAAGCCAAGAAAGACAAATTCGGCACCATGGCCTGGTTTGTGAGTTTTGGCAATGGCTTCAACGGCCAGGCCGATGCGCTGATCCAACCGTATCGGCTGGTGCGCAGGCCTTGAAGTGAACTAGGCCGCGACCAAATCCACCTTGACCCCGGAAGCCCAGGGCGGTGGCCGCTTTGGTCATGGTCTCCAGAGCCTTGTAGCCTTGTAGGGCAGAACCTCCACAGGAGATTCTGCCGCATGGGTGGTTGGAAGGGCAACATGCGTCGGAATCGCCTTCGGCGGTTCCAACTTACGAATTGCTGCTACGTAGATCGTAGACAGGTTCTAAGACAGCATCTACAAATTGCCGCTCAAACTGCCAAGCGGCTCAAATCCGCCACCCGGTTCATCGCCTGGTGCAGGGTCTTGAGCAAACCGAGACGGTTGTTCCGCACGGTGGCGTCTTCGGCGTTGACCATCACGCCGTCGAAAAAGGCATCCACTGGCGCACGCAAGGCAGCCAAAGTTTGCAGCGAAGCGGTGTAGTCGCCCGCGTCGAACCTGGCATCGGCTTCTGGCAAGGTCTTTTGCATGGCGACGTGCAGATCCTGCTCGGCTTTTTCCTGCAGCAAGGCTTCGTTGACTTCCACGGCCACAGGTGCTTCGGACTCGGCTTTTTTGAGGATGTTGCCGATGCGTTTGTTGGCTGCGGCCAGGGCGGCTGATTCGGGCAAGGCGGCAAAGCTGCGCACAGCATCCAGCGCCTGGGGGATGGTGCCCCACATTGGGCGGACGGCCATCACGGCGTCGGCCTCCTGGGCGCTGTAACCCTGTTCGCGCAGATAGCCCGTGACGCGCTCGTACACAAAATCGAGCAGTT
>JAUNUE010000120.1:0-5145 GCA_030538335.1 Allobrachymonas sp.
CCGATCAGCGCGCAGCCGGCCTGCGCGCAGCCTTCGGCGATGCCGCCCACCACGGCGGCCGCCGTGTCCACCTCCAGCTTGCCGCAGGCGAAGTAGTCCAGAAAGAACAGCGGCTCGGCGCCCTGCACCAGCACGTCGTTCACGCTCATGGCGACCAGGTCAATGCCCACGGTGTCGTGCATATTCCATTCAAACGCGAGTTTGAGCTTGGTGCCCACGCCATCGGTGCCGCTGACGAGCACCGGCTCCTGGTAGCGTTTGGGAATTTCAAACAGCGCGCCAAAACCGCCAATGCCGCCCAGCACGCCTTCGCGCAGGGTTTTTTTGGCCAGGGGTTTGATGCGGTCAACCAGCGCCTCGCCTGCATCGATATCTACGCCAGCGTCTTTGTAGGAAATGGGGGTCTGCATGGATGGTAAGGGTCTGGGGCAAATACAAAAAGAGCAACGCGCCTGGTGGTCAGAAAGAGGCATCAAACTTCGTGGTTCGCATGGGGCAACAAAGATAATGCGTTTCGGCTACAGTTCAGTGGTTTTTCGGTGTCAGCCGGGCATGCGAAACTGCGCACATGCGCGCTGGAGCCTGTATTGTAAGAGTGCGTTTGTAGTATCAGGTGCACGGTTGTACCTTTGACACACTTTCTTCCCCTTCTGAATCATCCATGCAATTTACCCGTTACCAAAAGCGCGTTGCTTCCTGGGCGCTGATCATCGCCCTGATGACGCTGCTGCTGTGGTTGCTTTCGTCGTCGCTGGCGCCGTTTGCCGTGGCCGGCGTGCTGGCCTACGCCTTGAACCCGCTGGTCGACCGGATCGACGGGCTGTTCCGCGGCAAGATGCCACGCTGGATCGCTGTGGCAGTAGTGGTGTTTGTGCTGATGTTGACCATTACGGGCATCTTCATGTTGGTGGTGCCGCTGTTCATCAAGCAGGCGCCTGCGCTGGGCCAGCAGGTGCCGCAATTGTTCGAAAACGCCAAGGACTGGATTGAGGCACAAGCCGCGCGCTATGGTGTGCGGCTGCAATTGAATCTGGGCACGTTCAAGGAATGGCTGCAGGCATTTTTCCAGAACAGCGAAAAAATCACCCAGGCGGGCACCACCGTGGCGTCTTCGCTCAAGGCGGGTACCAATGTGGTGATGCTGGTGTTAGGTTACCTCACGCTGGTGCCGCTGGCGCTGTATTACCTGCTGGTGGACTGGGACCGCTTTATCGGCGGCCTGTTTGCGCTGGTGCCCTTGCGCATGCGGGATTCGGTGCGCAGCTTCGCGCAAGAGGCCGACGCCGTGCTGGGCCAGTACCTGCGCGGGCAGTTGCTGGTCATGGCGATCATGGCGGTTTTTTACAGCGTCGGGTTGATGCTGTTCGGGCTGGACCTGGCCTGGTCGATCGGCATTTTTACCGGCATTGCCATGTTCATTCCTTACGTAGGTTTTGCCATGGGGCTGGTCATGGCGGCCATTGCAGGCATTTTGCAGTTGGGTTTTGCCAAGGCGGCGCTGATGGTGGCCGTGGTGTACGGGCTGGGGCAGTTGCTCGAGAGCTTTTACCTGACGCCACGTTTGGTGGGCGAGCGCATCGGCCTGCACCCGCTGGTGGTGATTTTTGCCTTGCTGGCGTTTGGGCAGTTGTTTGGCTTTGTGGGGGTACTCATTGCCTTGCCGGCAAGCGCAGTGCTGCTGGTGGCGGTGCGCCGCATGCGGGCAACGTATCTGCAAAGCCATCTTTACAAGAACTGATCCTGTCAAACGGCCTCACTACAATAGCGCTTTTGATGCATGCCGTGCCCATGAAGCAGATTCCCCTTGCCCTGGCGCTTGACGAACCCCCGCGCCTGGACAACCTGATTGCAGGCGCCAACCGTGTGGCGCTGGCCCATGTGCAGCAGGCCTTGCAGCAGGGCGATCTGCCCGGTACACCCACCTATCTGTGGGGCGACAAGGGCAGTGGCAAGACGCACTATCTGCGCGCCATCCGTACCGCCTTGCAGGAGCAGGGCATGGCGTTTGGCTGGCTCGATGCCCAGACAACGCGGGTGCCTGAATTTGACATGCAGTGGCAGGCCGTGCTGCTGGACGATGTGGACTTGTTTGATGCCGCGCGCCAGCACACGGCGTTCAACTGGTTTGTCAATGCCATGACACCTGCTGAAGGCCCGCCACGCTGGGTGGTGGCTGCAGGTGCCTTGCCCGTGGCCGATCTGCCCGTGCGCGAAGACCTGCGCACGCGCCTCGGCTGGGGGCAGGTATTTGGCCTGCAGCCCTTGTCGGATGCCGATGTGGCGCAAGCCTTGCGGCAAGCGGCACAGCAACGTGGGCTGGTGCTAGGCGATGGCTTGCTGGCCTATATGCAGACACGCTTTGCGCGCAGCACCGGTAGCCTCATGGCTTTGCTCGAGCGGCTTGATGCCTATGCCCTGCAAACCCGCCGCCCCTTGACCATCGCGCTGTTCCGCCAGATGCTCAACGAAGAAACGACCGAAACCCATTGAAGAATGTGTTCAACCATAGACATGCCCCAACGATTGCACATTGCCCTGTTCGACCTTGACCACACCCTGTTGCCGATTGACTCCGACTACACCTGGACCACTTACACCAACGCCATGGGCTGGACCCGGCCCGAAGAAGTCGAACAGCAAAACGAGGTGTTTTTTGCCCAATACAAAGCGGGCACACTCGACATGAACGATTACGTGCGCTTCGTGACGCAGCCCGTGCGCGATTTTTCGCCGCAGCAGTTGCAGGCCACGCTACAGCGCTATGTGCAGGAATACATCGTGCCGCACATTCGCCCTGAGGCACTTGAATTGCTGGCGCAACACCGCGCCGCTGGCGAAACGCTGGTCATGACCACGGCCACCAACCGGCTGATCGGTGGCGCAGTAGGGCAGCACCTGGGCTTTGCCGGTGACCACATCCTTTCTACCGAATTGCAGTTTCGCGACGATGGCCGCATCACCGGCGATGTGGCAGGCGAACCCAATCTGCGCGAAGGCAAGGTGCACAATTTCGGCCATTGGCTGGCGGCGCGCGGCCTGGGTTATGCCGACGTGCACATCACTTTCTATTCCGACTCGATGAACGATTTGCCCCTGCTGGAAAAAGCCGATGTGCCCGTGGCAACCAACCCGGATGACGCCTTGCGCGCCGTGGCGCAGCAGCGCGGCTGGCGTGTGCTGGACTTGTTCGAGACCATCGCATGATTGCACGTTTCATCAACAAGATTCTCGGCAAGGAAGCGCAGGGCCAGTTCGGCAAGCGCGTGGAAGTTCCTGCCTCCACGCACGGCATCGATCCGTCGCTGGTGGACGAGCGCGCCATTCAGGTCGTGCATACCTTGAAGCAGGCGGGCTACGAGGCCTACATCGTCGGCGGCGCCGTGCGCGACCTGCTGCTGGGTTTGCCGCCCAAGGATTTTGACGTAGCCACCAACGCCACGCCCGAACAGGTCAAGGGACTGTTCCGCCGCGCCTTCATCATTGGGCGGCGCTTCCGCATCGTGCATGTGGTGCATGGGCGCGGGCGCGAGCATGAGGTGGTGGAAGTATCAACCTTTCGGGCATTCCTCGACAACGCTGCCGCGGAACAGGTGCAGGGCAACGAAAAAACCAGTCGCCATGCGCTGGCCGGCATGCAGCACGCCGTGGGCAGCTCGGGCCGTGTGCTGCGCGACAACGTCTGGGGCAGCCAGGCCGAAGATGCTGCCCGGCGCGACTTTACGCTCAATGCCCTGTACTACGACCCGCAGCGCCAGATCGTGGTCGATTACCACAATGGCATGGCCGACGCCAAAAAGCGCACCATCCGCATGATCGGCGATGCCACCAAGCGCTACCGCGAAGACCCGGTGCGCATCATCCGCGCCGTGCGTTTTGCCGCCAAGCTGTCGGCGTTGGGTTTCAAGCTCGACAAGAACACGGCGGCACCCATCAAGCAATGCCTGCCCTTGCTTGATGACGTGCCGCACAGCCGCCTGTTTGACGAGATGCTCAAACTGCTGCAAACCGGCCATGCGCTGGCCACCATCGACAAACTGCGGCAACTGGGTCTGCAAGACGGCATCTACCCCTTGCTGACGCTGGCGGTGGAACGGGCCGACGACCCCTTCATGCGCAGCGCTCTGCAGGACACCGACCGGCGCGTAGGCGATGGTCGGCCGGTGGCGCCAAGCTTTTTGCTCGCCTGCTTGTTGTGGCAGGACGTGCGCACGGGCTGGGCCGACAAGCAGGCCCAAGGCATGCCGCCTTTTGTGGCCTTGCAGCAGGCCATTGACGAAACCTTTGATGCGCACATCGGCGATGTATCGGGCCGCGGCAAGCTGGCCGCCGACATGCGCGAAATCTGGATGATGCAACCGCGCTTTGACAAGCGCACAGGCAACAGCCCTTACAGCCTGATTGCGCAACTGCGCTTCCGTGCCGGGTTCGATTTTTTGCGCCTGCGCGCGGCGGTAGGCGAAATCAACGAAGAACTGGCAACCTGGTGGCAAACGTTTAGCACCGCCAACGACGCCATGCGCGAAGACCTGATTGCCCAGGCG
This sequence comes from Allobrachymonas sp., assembly GCA_030538335.1. GTDB lineage: Bacteria > Pseudomonadota > Gammaproteobacteria > Burkholderiales > Burkholderiaceae_C > Brachymonas. The sequence goes on from JAUNUE010000120.1 coordinate 4,542, forward strand.
CGCGAACAACAGCGGGCACAACAGGCCGCAGCGCAGAAGAGCAGGGTGCAGCGGCAGGCCGCAGGCGGTGACGATGCCGCGCTGGATGAAGCCGAACCGGCCAAAAAGCGCCGTCGCCGCAAACGCAAACCGGCCAATGGCAAACAGCGTGAAGCGCACGAACTGTCTGATGCAGAACACGGGCATGCGCAACCCGAAGATATTGCATCTGCTGATGAATCGGCAGATGCCAATACGCAGGCAGACCAGAAACCACGCCGCCCCCGGCGGCGCAAGCCTGCGTCCCGTCCGGCAGCGGCCAATGATGAAACAGGTACCGACTGAAGTTCGTCATGCAGCAATCGAGCGATCTTGGCGATGAAATGGTGCCTGCATGGCTGGCCTTGGGTGCCAACTTGGGCGATGCGGTGCAGACGGTATGCGCCGCCATGGATGCGATCCAGCACTGGCCGCAAACGCGCGTGGCGGCCGCTTCGTCGCTGTACCGCACCGCACCGGTGGATGCCACGGGGCCGGATTTCATCAACGCCGTGGTGCAGATTGCCACCCGCCTGCGGCCTGAAGCTTTGCTGGCGCAGTGCCAGCAAGCTGAAGCAGCAGCAGG
>JAUNUE010000120.1:5155-5749 GCA_030538335.1 Allobrachymonas sp.
CTTACCGCAATGCGCCGCGGACGCTCGATATCGACATCCTGCTGTATGGCGATACCACGTTGAACAGCGAGAAGCTGGTATTGCCGCATCCACGCATGGCGCAGCGGGCTTTTGTGCTGGTACCGCTGGCAGAAATTGCGCCAGAGAAAGTCACGGCGGCGCAATTGGCGGCTGTTGCAGCGCAGCCGATAGAAAAATTGCCGGATATTTGCCGAGATGCCAACACCGCAGGCGCATAATCCGGGGCTTGACTTTGTAAAACACCATGCAAACCTTCGCAGCAGCCCCGCCTGCACCCCGCCACGCCGCCCTGTTCGCGGCGTTTTTCATGCCGCTGGCGATGGCACCGTGGCTCAACCCGGTGTCGGGCGGAGCGATGACGGCGGGCATTCCGTTGCTGGTCGGCTGGATGTGTACTGCGCTACTGTTTTCGGGCTTGCCCGCGTTGCGCTGGTCGCTTCAGGGCGTGGTGGCCGTTGCCGTGTTGGCATTGGCAGTGGTGTGGTCGCTGGTGTTCAATTCGCAGTGGCAGTTGCTGGCCGTGAGCCTGTTGCTGATGGCTGCGGCCGCAGTAGTAGGCGTGCGGCTGGTGCA
>JAUNUE010000121.1 GCA_030538335.1 Allobrachymonas sp.
CAAGGATGATACAGGCAGACGCCGCATCGGCATCTTTCGCGCCTTGGGCGTGGGCTTCGGTGGTGCTGTAACGCTCGTCCACCCCGTACACGGGCAAGCGGCAGCGTTGCGCAAGCTGTTTGCCAAACGCCAGTGCCCTGCGCGTGTTGTCGTGGGCTGCGCCATCAGGATGGAACGGGATGCCCAGCACCAGAGCCTGCGGCGCCCACTCGCGCACCAGCGCGGCAATGCCCTCCAGACGGGCATCGCCTTGTGCCACCACGGTTTTGCAGGGGGTGGCGGTATGTGTGATGCTGTTGCCTGCGGCCACGCCCACCCGTTTTTTGCCGTAGTCAATACCCAGGTACTGCTGCGCCCTCACAGGCAAAGGCGAGGGAATATTGTCAGGTGGATAAAACGCAGCAATGCTGGACATGAACGCCGCCCCGAAAGAAGGATCAGGCATGCCCTGCCTGCGCCGACAGGCTGGCCTCGGAGACACCGAGCAGGCGCATCGCACCTTCGTAGCGCAGTTCCAGTGGCATATCAAAAATCAGGCTGTGCTCGGCAGGCACGGTCAACCAACTGTTTTGCCCCAGCTCTTGCTCAAGCTGCCCTTTTTCCCAGGCACAGTAGCCCAAGGCGGCAAAAATCTGTGTGGGGCCGCCGACATAAGAAAGCGCCTCGAGAATGTCTTTGGACGTAGTAATCTGCAAGCCGTCGGCGGTAGAGAGCGATGAAGCGTACGGCCATGCATCGTCGTCTTGTGAAGTTGGTGGTGCATCATCCTGTATGGCATCTGAACCTGCCTCGGCTTCTTCAGCACCCGTGCGCTTGGGGTGCAGCATGAATCCGCGCTCGGTCTGCACCGGGCCACCCCAGCACAGCGGCAGTTCGCGCAGATCATCGCGTTTGAGCGGCAGGCCGCGCTGCGACAACAAATCAAGCAGGGACATGGGCAAGGGCTTGTTGAGGCACAGCCCCAAGGCGCCACGGCTGGTGTGCTCGCAGATGTAGATCACGCTGCGGGCGAAAGACATATCGTCCATGCCCGGCATGGCAATGAGCAGATGTTGGGACAAATCAACAGCAAGAGGGGTATCTGTCGGCATGTGCCCATTTTAGGGCTTCTGCGCATCCAGCGTGCCAGCCCTTAGCCTGTTCACAATCTCCCCGCAAGATGCGCACAGCGCCAAAACCGTGTCATTGCGAGGAGCGCAAAGCGCGACGCGGCAATCTTGTGGCATGGCTCGGAGGCAAACAGATTGCCACGCCGCCTGCGGCGGCTCGCAATGACGCAAGGGCTTGGCGCAGTTGGCCTGCGCCCTTCGGCTTGCTTTCAAAAAATCGCCATACGGCGCAAGTAAACCCTCATCGGGTAGACAAGCCGCCTGCAATGCGCGCACAAGGCTCGCATTTTTGAAAAGCAACGCACCTCACGTGAAGATTGTGAACAGGCGCTTAAACCACCACCCCGGTTTGCGTATGCTGCCGAATCAACTCCAGCAACTGCTCTTCGGGATACGGCTTGCCGAGGAAGCCCGTGGCCCCCAGCTCTTCGGCATGTTCGCGGTGCTTGTCAGCGGTGCGCGAGGTGATCATGATCACCGGCAGATCCTTGAGATTGGCATCGTCGCGGATGTTGCGCAGCAGGTCAAAACCGTCCATCTGCGGCATTTCGATATCAGACAGGACGATGGCGGGTTTTTCTGCAGCCAGTTCGCGCAAGGCAATCAGGCCGTCGGCGGCCAGCGCCACCCGGTAGCCTTCGCGCTTGAGCAGGCGCTCGGTCACGCGGCGCACGGTAATCGAGTCGTCTACCACTAACACCAACGGTTTGACGTCGGCAGGCGCCGTGACATGCGCAGCACCCCCTGCTTCGCCACCCAGCACCGCCGGGTCGGCACGGTCTGCGGTGTAGGTACGGATCTGGTCGCCATACACAAAAGACAGCGCCACCGGGTTGTAAATGAAGAGCATGCGCCCATCAGGCAAGATGGTAACGCCCGACAACCCCGGCATGCGCGCCAGTTGCGGGCCAATGTTCTTGACCACCACTTCGTGGTTGCCGATCACCGCATCTACGTGCACCACCACACGCTGTGCGGCACTGCGCACCACGACCACCACCTGCCGCTTGGTCGCCAGGTTTTCGCTGCTGCGCGAGTCCTGCAGCATGGCGCCCCCCCAGTAGAAAGGCAAGGTTTCGCCGTCTACCGTGTAGGCTTGCGTGTTGTAGGCCTGTTCGATTTCTTTTGGTGTGGCCCGACGCACGGTGTCGATCAGGTTGGATGGCACACCAAAACGCAAGTCACCGGCGCGCAACTCCACCACTTGCGTCACCGCCGTGGTCAGTGGTAGCACCATGATGAACTCGGTGCCGAAATGCTGGCGCGTATTGACTTCCACACGACCACCCAAGGCGTTGATGTCGGCGCGCACCACGTCCATGCCCACCCCACGGCCCGCCAGCGAAGTGATCTGCTCGGCTGTGCTCAGGCCGCTCTGGAAGATCAGTTGCGCCGCTTCGTTGTCGGTAATGCGCGCATCGGCCTGCAACAGGCCTTGGGCAATGGCCTTGTCACGGATGCGCAAGACATCCAGCCCGCGGCCATCGTCACGCACCGTAATGGCCACGTCGTTGCCCTCTTGCAGCAGGGTGATTTCGATATGCCCCACCGGCCCTTTGCCGACCCGCGCGCGCTGTTCGGCATCTTCAATGCCGTGCACCACCGAGTTGCGCAGCAAGTGCTCGAAAGACGGGGCGATCCGCTCGATCACGTTGCGGTCCATTTCAATGGTGCCACCCAGAATATCGAGTTTGACCTGCCGATCAGACTCTTTGGCCGCCTGACGCACCACACGGTAGAGCCGGTCAGACAGGCTGTCAAATTCGACCATGCGCGTGCGCAACAGGTCGTCCTGCAAATCCTTGGTCTGGCGCGACTGTGCAACCAGACTGTCTTCAGTGGATTGCACGGTGCGCAGCATGTTGCGCTGCACCGAGGCCACGTCGTTGACCGATTCCGCCATCAGGCGCGTCAACTCCTGTACACGGGTGAAGCGGTCAAATTCCAGCGGGTCAAAGTTGACGTCGGCTTCAGACTGCGCCTGGCGCGATTGCATCTGCGATTCGGCCTGCACCTCCATGTCGCGCAACTGGGCACGCAAACGCTCCAGGCTGCCGTCCATATCCGACACGGCCTGGCGCAATTGCGAGACGTCGCCAGCCATACGCGCACGGCTGGTCATGACTTCGCCCGCCTGCGCCAGCAAACGGTCGAGCACATTGGCGCGCACCCGTACCTGCGCCTGTACGGTTTTTTGCTGGGCCGACAAATCGGTAACAACCGGCATGGCAATCGCGTTGCCGGGTTTGGGCTGCGCTGCCTCTTGCGAAACGGCAATAGCTGCGTCTTGAGGCACAGCCGCAGGTGCTTCGTGTACCACCTGCTTCGTGGTCACAGTGGCAGAAGCCGGCGCCGCTACGGCTGTTGCCTGACTGGGCGCTGCAGGCGCAGGCGTTTCGCCGCGCAGCAACTGGGCAAAATGCTGGTTGATGTCATCGAGCATGTCCTGCAAGGGCCCAAGCTGCTCTGCCGATTGCACCTGGCCCAAGTCGCCAATGGCCGTTTCCATATCGTGCGCCATGGTGCCCAAGTGCATGGCGCCTGCCAGGCGCGCACCGCCCTTGATGGTGTGCAGCAGGCGCATGATCTCCTTGCGCGTATCTTCATGCGTCGGACGCTGCTCCCATTGGCGCATGGCCGTACCCAGTTGCGGAATCAGCACTTCGGCTTCTTCACGGAAAATCTCGAACAATTCCGGATCGAGCGCCTCTTCAAGCGCTGCGGCAGCGGAAGCGCCTACTTCCGCATGACTGGCGACTACCGCTGTGTGCAGTTGTGACCCGGATGTAGAAAGCTCTGCGCCAGCAGCATCTTCCTCATCACCGAACAGCAGTGTGTCAGGATGATCTTCCGCGGCCGCATCCGCCACCTGGTCATGGCCTTCAATGACCACATCGGCAATCGCCGACTCGGCAAACAATGCCTCTGCCTCGCCTTGATCATCGGCTGGCTGTTCGTGCGTTTCTGCTTCTTGCTCTGGCCTGTGTTGTTGGGGCGTATCCATCTGAACCGGTTCGGCATTTACCGGTTTGTCTGCCACCGCAGGGGCGCTGTCTACAGCAGGTAAAACGATTTCAACGGTTTTTTTTTCTGCCAAGCCGCCATGGCCCCAGTCTGCTTCAAGCACCTCGGGCGGAACCTCGGTATTCACCGTGTTATCAACAATTGCGCCGAGCTTGTAGATCTGCGCAATGTCAAGGGGACGCTCAATGCCTGCAGCAAACTGGTGCAAATCCTGGCGCAGTTCTTGCGCCGCTGCGAGCAGCAACTGCGCCTCGTTGGCGGTAGCGCTGCGGTTGGAGAGATGGTCCACCGCATGTTCGATACCGCGCGCCAGCGATGCCAAAGCCTGCATGCCCACCGCCGCTGAACTGCCCGCCAGAGAGTGCGCCAGATGGCTGGCAGCTTCAGGAGCGGGCAGCGCAAAATTCAGCATCCATTCTTCCAGTTGCTGCACCAGTTGGCGCGACCAGGCATCGGCCTCATTGAGGTAGGCATTGAACAGGGCCAGCGGAATGCCCAGCTCACCGATACGCTTGATCTCTTCTTCGGGCAAGCCATCAGCCATGTCGCGCAAGACCGCAATTTGCGGCCCGGTGCTGACGATCATGCCGGCAACCGATGCAGGCAAGGTCACTGGTTTTTTTGCAGGCGACGGCGCGGCCGTTTTTGTCGGAGCCGGCACCGGCGCAGGAGACACTGCTGTAACCACAGCCGGCTTTGACGGCACCACCGCAGCAGGCACAGCAACGACTGGCACCGAGGCGCCCGCAGCAGTAGCTGCCTCCAGGGCACGGATATCATCCCAGGACGCAAACGATGGCGGCGACGCTACGTTTTTGGCTGGAGTGGCATCTTTGGGCTGCAGGAACGGGTCAGCAAGAGAAGCCCCCAGATCGGGCGGCAAGGCAGCGTCGGCTTTCAGCACCTCTGCCTGCAAGTCCACTTCATCAACGAAGATGCCGGAATCCACCTCAGGGGCAAACAGCACCTCGCTGTTTTCATCGCTTGCAGGTTTCAGGGCTGGATCCGGACTCGCAGCATCCGTCAGACCTGCGGGGTCATCTTCAAAAACACCCGAGTCCACTTCGGGCGCAAACAACATTTCGCTGTTGTCGCCTGCCTCTTGCTCCGGGGCTGCATCCGATCCTACGCTTGCTGCTGGAACGGCAAGTGGCTCGTCTTCAAAAATACCGGAATCCACTTCGAGCGCAAATACACCGGCGTCATCAACGTCCAGTGCGGGCACGTCATCAAGAGAAGCCACAGGCACCGGCGATGGGCTTGCCTCCTCTGCGGAAAACACATCCACATCCTGCGATTGTTCGGCTGCCAGCCTGACTTGCGCATCAGGGTGCATAGCGGCATCTGTTGTAGCGCCTTCTGACAAACCATCAATATCAGGCGCCAGCGTGGTCGGCATTTCCGTGTGTCCGGCATCGTGCAGCTCCTGGTCTTCAGCCTGCAAATCCAGTACCGGAACAGCTTCGGACGGGTGAGCAGGAACATCGATCAGGACATCAACCGCAGCATCGGTGAAAGAAGTCTCTGACGTAGGCAATGCCGCAACATTTAACACCGCGCTGAACGCATCCACCTCTTCAACCGACACATCAACCGACAC
>JAUNUE010000122.1 GCA_030538335.1 Allobrachymonas sp.
CTACGGCGTCGATGCGGTAGCCGTTGCCGTCGATGATGGTGCCGTCCATTTCCTTGGCCAAGGCTTGCGCGACAGCACACAGGCGCTGGAAGGGTTGCTGATCGGCGGGCACCTGCGGAATGTCCAGGCACAGCAAGACCTCGTTGACGGCAGATTGCTCCAGGTCTTCGGCCAGTGCAGCCTGGGTATCGAACTCCAAGCTCAACATGGGCGGGTCGCCCGGCACTTCGGCTGGCAGCACCATGCGCCCCGGCAAGGCGCCCGCCACAAAGCCGTGGCGCATGGCGACTTGCTGCAGGTAGCCCGTGCTCCACGCCGCGCCGCGCGCGCGCAGCACAAAGCTCAAACGCGCGTCGTTGGTGCTGGCGAACTGATCCAGTTCGCGGGCGCGCGCCACCTCTTCGATCATGTCGGGGAAATGCGGCGTGCCGTTCACGCCATCGGCAAAGGCCTGCGCCTTGAGCGTGAATTCTGAAAAACCGATGTCGTTGAGCGCACCCGCGCGGTTGGCGAGTTGCACCCCGGTCTGGAAGGCGTCGTAGTGCTGCCCGGCCTGTGGCAGCTCCCAATTCTGCGTCAGCGTGTTGCGCCCCTCCACGGCAAAGGGCTTGTCGCCCACACGGCGCGATGCGGGCAAGGCCGCCAGCGCGGCTTCGCCACTGACTACAGCACCCGCATCCAGTTCGATGCTGGCAATGGCATCGATCAAGGGGTCAAGTGGTTTTTTGTCGAGCGCAGCGCTTTGCGACAGGCCTTGCGCGGCCAGGTCGGCAGGCCGCATGCGCACGGGCGTGTCTGCTGAGGCGTCGGCATCGTCATCAAGCACCGGGGCAAAGTTGGAGTCCCAATTGTCTGCCTGCGCTGCGACAGCCTCGGGCGGCGGCGCAGGCTCTGCCGTACGCGGGCGGTTTTTGCGCGCCTCCCACGCATTGTGCGCAACCAGGCCGAGCAATACCGCGGCGCCCGCAGCGGCCAGACCAAGTTGCAAAGAAACGCTCATGAAAGATGAAGATCCGTACAGATGGGCAGGGACAAATCCTGTTCAGCCGCTATCTTATGCGATTCACGCAAGATTCACGCATGCGCCATATGCACGGCGGCATCCATATCAACGGCCACCACACGCGACACGCCCTGCTCCTGCATGGTCACGCCGATCAGTTGCTCGGCCATTTCCATCGTGATCTTGTTGTGGCTGATGAACAGGAATTGGGTTTCGTCGCTCATGCGTGACACCAGCTTGGCATAACGCTCGGTGTTGGCGTCGTCCAGCGGGGCATCGACCTCATCGAGCAGGCAGAACGGTGCCGGGTTCAACTGGAAGATGGCAAACACCAGCGCGATGGCGGTGAGCGCTTTTTCGCCGCCCGAGAGCAGGTGGATGGTCTGGTTCTTCTTGCCCGGCGGTTGCGCCATGACCTGCACGCCCGCGTCGAGGATTTCTTCGCCCGTCATGATGAGCTTGGCCTGCCCGCCCCCGAACAACTCGGGGAACATCTTGCCAAAGTGCTCGTTCACGGTCTCGAAGGTGGAGCCGAGCAATTCGCGCGTTTCGGCGTCGATCTTGCGGATGGCGTCTTCGAGCGTATCAATGGCGTCGTTCAAGTCGGCCGACTGCGCATCGAGAAAGCCCTTGCGCTCGCGCGATGCGTTCAGCTCCTGCATGGCGGCCAGGTTCACCGGGCCGAGGGCGGCAATGTCGCGCTGGATGCGGTCGATTTCGCCTTGCAGGCCAGACAGTTTGATGCTTTCGTCGGCAATGCTTTGCGCCAGCGCGGCTTCATCCACTTCAGCCTCGGCCAGCGATTGCGCGTATTGCTCCATGCCGATGCGCGCGGCCTGCTCCTTGAGTTGCAACTCGGTGATGCGGTTGCGCAGCGGCTCCAGTTCACGCTCCAGCGACAGGCGGCGTTCATCGCTGGCGCGCAGCTTGGCAGTCAGGTCTTCGTAGTTGCTGCGCTGCGCGCCCAGGTGCTGCTCGCGCTCAAGCTTGCGTGCCAGCGCATCTTGCAGGCCGTTTTGCGCCGTCACCGCCGTGAGCGCCTCCAGGTCGCGGCGGCCCTGCTCCTGCTCAGAAGCCAATGCCTGCAACTGCTGCACGGCGCTGCTGATAGTGCGCTGCAACTCTGCGGAACGCGCCTGCAAGGTGCGCCGGGCAAAAACGGCCTCTTGCGATTGGCGCTCGAGCGCACGCTGCTGCTCGCGCTGCGCGTTCAACTGGCGCTCGGCTTCCATCACGGTTTCGTCCAGCCGGGCGTGCTGCTCCTGCTCTTGCGCCAGTTGCTGGTCGAGCTCTTCAAACTTCGCTTCAGCCGTAGCGCGCCGCTCCTGCAAATCCTGCAGCACGGCGTCGGTTTCTGCCAGATCAGCACCGATCTGCTCGTTGCGCACGCGGGTCTGCTCGGCCTGTTGCGTGAGGCGCAGCACATCCACCTGCAGGGCATGGTGACTGGCCTGGCATTCGCTCGATTCGCGCCGTGCGCCGCCCAGGCGCTGGCTGGCGTCGGCATAGACACTTTCGGCACGCGCCAATGTGGTGCGGCATTCTTCGTGGATCAGTTGCTGGGCACGCAGGGATTTTTCGAGGTTTTCGATCTCCTGCGCCCGCGCCAGCAGACCCGCCTGCTCGCTGTCTTGCGCATAAAAATCGACGCTGTGCTGGGTCACGGCGTGGCCGCTTTGCACATAGATGGCTTCACCCGGCTGCAACTGCTTGCGCTGCGCCAGGGCGTCTTCGAGTGTGGCGGCGGTGTAGCAACCGTGCAGCCAGTCGGTGAGCAGTGCTTTCAGCCCAGCATCGTGCAGGCGCAGCAGCTCCACCATATGCGGCAACGCCTTGGCCGCGTCGGGCGCTGCGGCCACGGGCGAGACATAAAAACTCAGTTTGGCGGGCGGCGCATCGCTGGCAAAGGCGCGCACGGTCTCCAGCCGCCCGACTTCAAGCGCACCCATGCGCTCGCGCAGCGCGGCTTCAATCGCATGTTCCCAGCCTGGCTGCACGTGCAGCCGCGACCACAGGCCCTGCATCTCGGCCAGACCGTGCTTTTGCAGCCAGGGGCTGAGCTTGCCGCTGGTGCGCACCTTGTCTTGCAGGGCTTTCAGTGCCTCCAGCCGCGCGGCCAAGTCGGCCTGCTTGCGCGTTTCGTCGTTGAGCGCCTGCTGCGCCGTGCGGCGCTGCTCATCCAGTTGCGGCACGCTGTCCTGCAGCTCGGTTACGCGCGCCAGCAGTATTTCGAGCTGCTCACCGCTGCTGGCCAGTTGCGTCTGCATTTGCGAGAGTTGCGTGGCCTCGGGCGCAGCCAGCGCGTTGCGGTCGGTTTGCAGGCGTTCGCGGCGCTGGTTCTGCTGGCGCAGTTGTTCGTCGATGCTGCGCTGCTCGGCCGCCAACACCTGAATTTGCTGCTGCACCTGCACCACGCTGCTGCGCTGGGTGTTGGCCTTTTGCTGGGCGGCGCGCAAAGCCTCTTCGAGTGCGGGCTGTTGCTGCGCCTGCTCTTCCAACTGCGCGGCCAGCACCGTGGCCTGCTCTTCTGATTCGGCATCCTGCACGGCCAAGGTTTCGCTTTCTTGCACGGCCTCTTGCTGGCGGTTTTGCCAATGCGTGGTCTGCTCGGCCAGTTGCTGCAGGCGCTGTTCGGCGCGCTGGCGGTTTTCGACCACAAAGCGGATTTCGGCTTCGAGCTTGCCAACTTCGGCGGTGATTTCGTACAGCAGGCCCTGCGCCTGGTTGACCTGGTCACCCGCCGCGTAATGCGCCTGGCGAATGGTTTCGAGTTCGGCCTCGACGTGGCGCACGTCAGCCATGCGGGCTTCGAGCGCCGTGTGCGCCTCCTGCACGGCGGTCTTGATGCCGTCCTGGTCGGCAGCCGCGTCAGCACGCTTGAGGTACCACAACTGGTGCTGGCGGCGTGCGCCAGTGTCGTGCAGCGTCTGGTACTGCTGCGCCACCTCAGCCTGCTGCTCAAGCTTGTCGAGGTTGGCGTTGAGTTCGCGCAGGATGTCTTCCACCCGCGTGAGGTTTTCACGCGTGTCGGCCAGGCGGTTTTCGGTTTCGCGGCGGCGCTCTTTGTATTTGCTCACGCCCGCAGCTTCTTCAAGGAACAGGCGCAACTCCTCAGGGCGGCTCTCGATAATGCGGCTGATCGTGCCCTGGCCGATGATGGCGTAGGCGCGCGGCCCCAGGCCCGTGCCGAGGAACACATCCTGCACGTCGCGGCGGCGCACCGGCTGGCTGTTGATGAAATAGCTGCTGCCTCCTTCGCGCGTGAGCACGCGCTTGACGGCGATTTCGGCAAACTCGTTCCACTGGCCGCCTGCGCGGTGGTCGGTGTTGTCAAACACCAGCTCCACACTGCTGCGGCTGGCCGGTTTGCGCGTGGTGGTGCCGTTGAAGATCACGTCCTGCATCGACTCGCCACGCAACTCGCTGGCCTTGCTTTCGCCCAGCACCCAGCGCACCGCGTCGATGATGTTGGATTTGCCGCAGCCATTGGGGCCGACTACGCCCACGCGCTGGCCGGGCAAGGCCAGGTTGGTGGGCTCAGCAAACGACTTGAAGCCGGAAAGTTTGATCGATGTAAGACGCACGGTGATTCAGCAGCAAACAAGGCCGGGGCAGCGGCATTCTCCCGACAGGAAAAGGATAAAACGGTGCATCATACCCGCAGCGTGCGTGCTGTTACCGCAGCAAGTTTCCCGCCTGTTTTAACAGCTATGCAGCAGCCAGATACTGCAAAGCCCCAAACACCAGCACGCCCGCCAAGGTAGGTAGCGCCGTGCCACCTGCCAGCTTGCGCACCAGCGCAATGGCTGCCAGCGCGGCCAGGATGCGTGCGGCAGGCAACAGCGGTTGTGCGACGGCCACCTGCGACCAAAGCGAGGCGACAATCAATGCGCCAATGGCGGCTGGCCCCAGGCCAGCGAGCGCCTGGCGCAGGCGGGGCGGCAGGCTTTCTGCCCCGCCTTTGCTGTGCCACAGCATCGGCCACAGCCGCGTGGCAAAGGTGCCAATGCCGCAGGCCAGTGCAATCCAGAACAAGGTGCCGGGTTGGGTGTTGGGGTTCATGCCTGTGTCTCCTTGATCTGATTGGGCGTGGGCGCCTGCAAAGCGCTGACGAGGCCGCCTGCGGCCATGCCGCCCAGCATGGCCCAATGCGCGGGCAAAACCAGCAGCAGCAAGGCGGTTGCAAGCATAGCCACCGCCATCACCTGCCAGCGGCTGTGCGCGAGCAGTTCCAGCAACAGCGCAAAAAACAGTGCGGGCAAGACGAAGTTGAGCGTGATTTGCAGCCACTGCGCCTGCTGGCTGATCTGGTGCCCGAGAATGGCACCAATGGCCGTGCCGCCTACCCATGAAGAATACGACCCGAGTTGCAGGCCCAGGTACCAGGTTTCGCGCTGGGGTGCAGGCACGCGCTCGGCGCTGCCCATGGCGGTGGCAAAGACTTCATCCGTCAACCCCGCAGCCAGCAAAGGCAGCGGCCAACGCCGCTTGTGCACCGTGAGTTTGGGCAACAGCGACGGGCCGTAAAACAGATGGCGCACATTCATCAGCACCACCGTGGTGATGATGGTCCAGGCCGAAGCACCGCTGGCCAGCAAGGTCACGAGCACGAACTGACCTGCGCCTGCGTAGACCATGATCGACACCAGCACGGCCATCCACGGCGCCACACCCGCCTGGATGGCCGCAATACCAAACG
>JAUNUE010000123.1 GCA_030538335.1 Allobrachymonas sp.
AAAGAGCGCAAGTCGCTGCGCGACCTGCTCAATGCCCTGCGCGAAACCTATTCCGGCACGATTGGCGCCGAGTTCATGCACACGCGCGACTTCAATGAAAAGCGCTGGTGGCAGCAAAAAATGGAAAGCAGCCGCAGCAAGCCCATGCTCGATGCCGACCGCAAGCACCGCATCCTCGACCGCCTGACTGCCGCCGAAGGGCTGGAGCGCTTTTTGCACAGCAAGTACGTGGGGCAAAAACGGTTTTCGCTCGAAGGGGGCGAAAGCTTTATCGTCGCCATGGACGAGGTGGTGCGCGAAGCCAGCAAGCGCGGCCTGCAGGAAGTGGTCATCGGCATGGCGCACCGTGGGCGCCTCAACGTGCTGGTCAATATATTGGGCAAGCTGCCCAGCGAACTGTTTGCCGAGTTTGAGCAAACGGCACCGCAAGACCTGCCGGGTGGCGACGTGAAATACCACCAGGGCTTCAGCTCCAACGTGTCCACGCCCGACGGCCCGCTGCACCTGAGCCTGGCCTTCAACCCCTCACACCTCGAAATCGTCAACCCCGTGGTGCAAGGCTCGGTGCGCGCCCGCATGGATCGCCGCGGTGATCCGCAGGGCAAGCACGTGTTGCCGCTGCTGGTGCATGGCGACGCCGCTTTTGCCGGGCAAGGCGTGGTGATGGAAACGCTGGCCTTGTCAGAAACGCGCGGCTACCACACGGGCGGCGCGCTGCACCTCGTCATCAACAACCAGATCGGCTTTACCACCAGCGACCCGCGCGACAGCCGTTCCACGCTGTACTGCACCGACGTGGTCAAGATGATGGAAGCGCCCGTGCTGCACGTCAACGGCGACTACCCCGAAGCCGTGGCGCTGTGCGTGGAGTGGGCCATGGAATACCGCTCCACCTTCCACAAGGATGTGGTGGTCGACATCGTGTGCTTCCGCAAACTCGGCCACAACGAGCAAGACACGCCCATGCTCACCCAGCCGCTGATGTACAAGAAGATCAACCAGCATCCCGGCACGCGCAAACTCTACGCCGACCGCCTGGCCGCCCAGGGCTTGGGCGACACGCTGGGCGACGACATGGTGAAAGCCTACCGCACCGCCATGGACGAAGGCCGCCACACGGTAGACCCGGTGCTGGGCGGCTACAAGCGCAACTACGCCGTCGACTGGATGCCCTACCACGACAACAAGTGGACCGACGCAGCCGATACTGCCATCCCCCCCGCCGACTGGAAGCGGCTGGCCGAGCGCATCACCACCGTGCCCGAAAACTTCAACGTGCACCCGCTGGCACGCAAGGTGCTGGATGACCGCGCCGCCATGGGGCGCGGCGACATCGCCGTGGATTGGGGCATGGGCGAGCACATGGCGTTTGCCACGCTGCTGGCCGAGGGCTTTGCGGTACGCATTTCGGGGCAAGACAGCGGGCGCGGCACCTTCACCCACCGCCACGCCGTGCTGCACGACCAGAACCGCGAAAAGTTCGACGAAGGCAACTACATCCCGCTGCAGAACATCCAGGAAGAACAAGCCGCGTTTTCAGTCATTGACTCCATCCTCTCCGAAGAGGCGGTGCTTGGTTTTGAATACGGCTACGCTTCGAATGACCCGCACACCATGGTGGTGTGGGAGGCGCAATTTGGCGACTTTGCCAACGGCGCACAAGTCGTCATCGACCAGTTCATCGCCAGCGGCGAAGTGAAGTGGGGGCGCTTGAACGGCATCACGCTCATGCTGCCGCACGGCTATGAAGGCCAGGGTCCTGAGCACAGCTCGGCCCGGCTGGAGCGCTTCATGCAGTTGGCGGCCGACACCAATATGCAGATCGTGCAGCCCACCACGGCCAGCCAGATCTTTCATGTGTTGCGGCGGCAAATGGTGCGCAACCTGCGCAAGCCGCTCATCATCATGACGCCCAAATCGCTGCTGCGCAGCAAGGACGCCAGCTCCCCCGTAGAGGCTTTCACGCACGGCAGTTTCCAGACAGTCATCGCCGAACAGAAAGACGCTGTTGTTCAAAACGCCGACAAGGTCAAGCGTCTGGTGGTTTGCTCGGGCAAGGTCTACTACGACCTGGTCAAAAAACGCGAAGAACTGGGCACCGACGACACGGCGCTGATCCGCATCGAGCAGCTCTACCCCTTTCCGCACAAGGCGTTTGCAGCCGAAATCAAACGCTACCCGCAGGTGCAGGAAGTGGTGTGGTGCCAGGACGAACCGCAGAACCAGGGCGCGTGGTTTTTTGTGCAACATTCCCTTTTCGAAAACATGTCGCCGGGACAAAAGCTCGGCTATGCAGGGCGCGCCGCGTCGGCCTCACCGGCAGTCGGCTACATCCGCCTGCACCAGGAGCAACAGAAAAACCTGGTGGAAAACGCCTTTGCCCGTTTGAAAGGTTTTGTGCTGACGCGGTAAGCGGCGGCGGCGCACCCTTTCGTCCACAACCCGAACATGTTTATCTGAAAGAATCCCATGGCACTTATTGACGTCCACGTTCCCCAACTCTCCGAATCGGTGGCAGAAGCCACGCTGCTGCAATGGAAAAAACAGCCCGGCCAGGCGGTGGCGGTTGACGAAATCCTGATCGAAATCGAAACCGACAAGGTGGTACTTGAAATCCCCGCACCCGCAGCAGGCGTGTTGAGCCAGGTGCTGGCCGAAGGCGGCAGCACCGTCACCTCGGGCCAGCCCATTGCCCAAATCGATACCGAAGCCACGGCAGGCAGCGCTGCGGCAGCGCCTGCCCCAGCCAGTGCCAGCAACGTGACCAATCCCTCGCCCCAACAGGTGCAGCCGGTTGCGGCCAACGCCACGGCATCTGCCATTGCCATGCCCGCCGCAGCCAAACTCATGGCCGAGCACCAGTTGCCCGCAGGCGCCGTGACCGGCACCGGCAAGGATGGCCGCATCACCAAAGGCGATGTGTTGGCAGCGGTAGCGCAGCAGGCCAAACAGCCACCCGCAGCGGCAGCAGCACCAGCGCCTGCGGCACCCACATCCATTCCCACCGGCGTGCCCACCAGCGTGTTGCCGCAGGCACCCGCCCCCGCGCCCGACTTGGGCGAGCGCCCCGAAGAGCGCGTACCGATGACACGGCTGCGCGCCCGCATTGCCGAGCGCCTGCTGCAAAGCCAGGCCAGCAACGCCATCCTCACCACTTTCAACGAAGTGAACATGGCGCCGGTGATCGACATGCGCAAGAAGTTCCAGGAAAAATTCGAAAAAGAACATGGCGTGAAGCTCGGCTTCATGAGCTTCTTCGTCAAGGCCGCCGTGCATGCGCTGAAAAAATACCCCATCATCAATGCCAGCGTCGACGGCAACGACATCGTCTACCACGGCTACTTTGACATCGGCATAGCCGTGGGCTCACCGCGTGGCCTGGTCGTACCCATTTTGCGCAATGCCGACCGCATGAGCTTTGCCGAACTGGAAAAGAAAATTGCCGACTACGGCGCACGCGCACGCGACGGCAAACTCGGCATTGAAGAAATGACTGGCGGCACCTTCTCGATCAGCAATGGCGGCGTGTTCGGCTCGATGATGTCCACGCCCATCATCAACCCGCCGCAATCGGCCATCCTCGGCGTACACGCCACCAAAGAGCGCGCCGTGGTCGAAAACGGCGAAATCGTGATCCGCCCCATGAACTACCTCGCACTCAGCTACGACCACCGCATCATCGATGGCCGCGAAGCCGTGCTGGGCCTGGTGGCGATGAAAGAGGCGCTCGAAGACCCGGCGCGTTTGCTGTTTGACATTTGAGGACGGGCGCAATGGGCACCTCATGGTTGTTGCTGGTACTGGCCAGCGTGTTTGAAATTGGCTGGCCGCTGGGCTTCAAGCTCAGCGGTCTGCCCGCCTTTCGCATCTGGGGTATCGTGATCGCCATTGTCTGCATGGGCTTGTCGGGCTGGCTTTTGTGGCTGGCACAAAAGCAGATCCCCATCGGCACCGCCTATGCTGTCTGGACGGGTATCGGCGGCGTGGGCACTTTCCTGATTGGCGTTTTGTTTTTTGGCGACGCGCTTACACTCTGGCGCACCCTGGGAGCCGCCATGATTGTGGGCGGCGTTATTACCCTGAAGCTCGCGCAGTGAACTGTATATTGATGTAGTTCCAAGATCACTTCCGAGTTCCGTTCTGTGAATTCTTGCATATACCAAGGCAGGTAAGGAATGAGGATTTTCTCAACATCAAAACCGTCAGAGCCTTCACAGTCTTTATGGCCCAAACGCATCATGCAGGTGCTTGCATTTCCAAATGCAATTGCAGCGGGCGTTGCATCTTCCACTCTGGTTTTTTGGCTAGGCACAACTCTTTTTCCTGTATTAATGGGCTTGCCGGAGAAACGTCCCTTTTTGGTCACGTTTTTTGCGATTCCAATAGCTTTTTTTATTGCAATCGTTTTGGGAGCAATTGCCGCCTGGATGACATTTAATTTTTTATCCCGTTTGGAATTGAATTTCTTTTCATTGCTTTTCAATCTGTCGACTATCGCAATCCTTTTTTCGGTTATGCGAACCAAGGAAGCGGCCGAGGTGCTCCAATTCATTGCCATGTTGGCAGACCTCTTTTTTTCAATTTGGCTTTTTTTCGTGTAAAGAACTTGTCATGTCCAAAATATTTGACCTTATCGTTATTGGTGCCGGCCCCGGCGGCTATATCGCAGCCATCCGCGCGGCCCAACTCGGCAAGAAAGTCGCCTGTATCGACGCTGCCAGCAATGCCGAGGGCAAGCCCACACCGGGCGGCACCTGCACCAATGTGGGCTGCATCCCCAGCAAGGCGCTGCTGCAAAGCTCGGAATATTTTGAGCTGGCCCAAAAGCATTTTGCCGAACACGGCATCAGTGCCAACGGCGTGCAGATCGACGTTGCCGCGATGGTTGCCCGCAAGGACAAGGTGGTGGAGCAGAACAACGCGGGCATCCTGTATCTGTTCAAAAAGAACAAGGTGCAGTTCTTTCACGGCACGGGTTCTTTTGTGGCCGCACAAAAAGAAGGCGGTGTGGATGGTTACACCATCCAGGTCAGCCCGGCGCAAAAAGACGGCGCAGAAGAAACGCTGTTTGCGCCCCACATCGTCATCGCCACCGGTTCACAGCCGCGCGCCTTGCCGGGTGCGCCGTTTGACGAGAAATTCATCCTGTCAAACACCGGCGCCCTGGCGCTGGCTGCCGTACCGCAAAAACTGGGCGTAATCGGCGCAGGCGTGATCGGCCTGGAAATGGGCTCGGTCTGGCGGCGGCTGGGGGCAGAAGTCACCATCCTCGAAGGGCTACCCGATTTTCTCGGTGCGGCTGATGCACAAATCGCCCGCGATGCCAAACGCGCCTTCGACAAACAGGGCCTGAAGATGGCACTGGGCGTAAAAGTGGGCGATATCAAAGTCAACCCCAAAGCCAAATCCAGCGCTGTACAAGTTGCCTACACCAACGCCAAAGGCGAAGCGCAAACGCTGGAGGTTGACAAGCTCATCGTCAGCATCGGGCGTATCCCCAACACCGAAGGGCTGAACGCCGAAGCGGTGGATCTGAAGATCGGCGAGCGCGGCGAGGTGGTGGTGAATGACCACTGCCAGACCAATCTGCCCGGCGTGTGGGCGGTGGGCGACGTGGTGCGCGGCCCCATGCTGGCGCACAAGGCCG
>JAUNUE010000124.1 GCA_030538335.1 Allobrachymonas sp.
CCGCCGTCTGCGCGCGCCCACCGAGCTGGCGCGCCCGCTGGGCATGAACGCGGGCGATACGCTGTTGTATATACGCCGCCTGCTGGTAATGGCCGATGCGCCCACGGTGCTGGAAGATATCTGGTTGCCCGCCTTGCTGTTTCGCGGGCTGACGCTGGAGGTGCTGCAGGCGCACGACGGGCCGACCTATGCGCTGTTTGAAAAAGACTACGACGTGCGCATGATCCGCGCCGAAGAAAAGCTGCGCGCCGTGCTGCCTTCGCCTGAGCAGGCCGGGTTGCTGCAATGCAGCACCCAAACGCCGCTGCTGCAGGTGGAGCGCGTCAGCTACACCTACAACGACAAGCCCGTGGAGGTGCGCCGGGCGCTGAACCGCACGGATCACCACTATTACCGCAACACCTTGGGTTGAAATTTCAGTGATCAAAAAGGGGCACTTGGACAACTTTCCTTGTCTTTCCCCGCACATGATTTGCCTATGTCCTGGATTTTTTTGACCGCATGATTGAACCCAGCACTACCAAAGCGCTCAATGTAAAGCAATGGTTCGTAGTGGTGCTTGCCATCAGTGTTGCAGGCATGCCTGTACTTGTATTCATACCCTTGTTAAGACATGTGTACCCATTCAGCCACGTACATCTGTGGCTCGTGAAAATTTCCGTTTTGTGCAGCGTACCTCTTGGCATCTGGCTTTATCGGCGAGACAAGGCAGTGCCTATGCCGGGCGTGCCGCGCAGATATGCCAAACGCCTCAAGCCACGTGAGTATGTGATGGTTGCTCTGGGATTGCCCTTGGTTCTTTACGTGTTTTTTTTAAGTCTGGTGGTTCTTGCCATGTGGTGGCCAGGCCGCGCATTGGTAGAACAGGCATTTGTTGTGGCAACAACCAGTGAATGCAACAGCCGATGCGGAGGATGTTATTACAGAGCCCATCTGGAACCCTTGGCACCAGGCCTTCTTCAACAGCAGTCCCTCAAACATGTGTGTGTTGAGCATCTCAAACCTCTGCAGGATGGAAACCACTTGGTGTTACGCGGCAGATTTTCGTCGCTTGGCGTTTATGTTCAGTCAGTACATCGCAAAAATTGATTTTCCGTAAAGAGTCCGTCAGGATTAACCAGTATTTTTGATGCATTGCAGCATTTAGGCGTTTGTATCGATTCTTTTCCTTGGTAACAGCGCCTAAAATCCCTTCATCTCTTGTGTTTGTGTCACTGCCTGTCCTTGCCGACATTGGCGCTTTTCTTTCAGGTTTATGTATGGCATCCCCTCCTGTCAAATCCGTGCGGCGGCGTGAATTCCGCAACATCTCCCCGTTCGATATCCTTGGCTACCGCCTGCCGTCGGGTGCCTGGGTTTCCATCTTGCACCGCATCAGTGGCGTGATCCTGTTCGTGCTGCTGCCTTTGCTGGTGTGGATGTTCGACCAGTCGCTGACTTCGGAGTATTCGTACGGCCGTTTCACTGCCCTGTTCGACGGCCTCTTGCTTTTTCCGGGCTGGCTGGTCAAGCTGGTGGTGCTGGGCGGCATCTGGGCCTTTTTGCACCACCTGTTTGCCGGTGTGCGCCATCTGGTCATGGATGTATTTGACAGCACCATCACCAAAAAAACCGGCACCGCTTCTGCCCTGGCGGTGTTTGCCGTGAGCATTCCGCTGACGCTGGCGCTGGGCGCCAAGCTGTTTGGCCTGTACTGAAAGGAGCGTTCAAATGGCTGCCCATTCCATTCTTCAAGGCAAGCGCCTGACCAGTGGCACCAGCCACGGGCTGCGCGACTGGTTGATGCAGCGCGTGACCGCTGCGCTCCTGCTGCTGTTCACCCTCGTGCTGGTGGTGCAGGTGCTGTTGATTTCCGGCCCCATCACCTATGAGGCCTGGGCAGGCATCTTCGCCCCACAGTGGATGAAGAGCCTGACTTTCGTCACCATCGTCGCCCTGTGCTGGCACACTTTTGTCGGCATGCGCGATATTTTCATGGACTACATCAAACCGATGGCGCTGCGCATTTTGCTGCACGTGGGCGCCATCGTCTGGCTGGTGGCCTGCTGCGGCTGGGCCTTGCAGGTTCTGTGGAGAATTTAAGCAAATGACAACGACAACAAGCATCAAGCAAAATCTGCCCCGGCGCCAGTTCGACGTGGTGATTGTGGGCGCAGGCGGATCGGGCATGCGCGCCTCGCTGCAACTGGCACGCGCCGGTCTCAAGGTGGCCGTGCTCTCCAAAGTGTTTCCCACCCGCTCGCATACCGTGGCGGCGCAGGGCGGCGTTTCAGCCTCGCTGGGCAATATGAGCGAAGACCATTGGGAATGGCACTTTTACGACACCATCAAGGGCTCCGACTGGCTCGGCGACCAGGATGCAATCGAATACATGTGCCGCGAAGCGCCCAAAGTGGTGTACGAGATGGAGCACTTCGGCATGCCGTTTGACCGCAACCCCGACGGCACCATCTACCAGCGCCCCTTTGGCGGGCACACCGCCAACCACGGCGAAAAGCCCGTACAGCGCGCCTGCGCGGCGGCTGACCGTACCGGCCACGCCATGCTGCACACGCTGTACCAGCAAAACCTGGTGTCGCACACCCAGTTTCTGGTCGAGTGGATGGCGCTGGAGCTGATCCGCGACGCCGACGGCGACGTAGTGGGCGTAACCGCGCTGGAAATGGAAACCGGCGACGTCTACATCCTCGAAGCCAAGGCCACGCTGCTGGCCACGGGCGGCGCGGGGCGCATCTACCACTCATCGACCAACGCCTTCATCAACACCGGCGACGGCCTGGGCATGGTGGCGCGTGCGGGCCTGCCATTGCAGGATATGGAGTTCTGGCAGTTTCACCCCACAGGCGTGCACAACGCGGGCGTGCTGCTGACTGAAGGCTGCCGGGGCGAAGGCGCGATTCTGCTCAACGGCGAAGGCGAGCGCTTCATGGAGCGTTACGCGCCTACGCTGAAAGATTTGGCGCCGCGCGACTTTGTGTCGCGCTCGATGGACCAGGAAATCAAGGAGGGCCGCGGCTGTGGCCCGAACAAAGACCACATCCTGATGAAGATGTCGCACCTCGAGGCCAAAGACATCCTCAAACGCCTGCCTTCGGTGCACGAAATCGGCCTGCACTTTGCCAACGTCGACATCACGCGCGAGCCGGTGCCGGTGGTGCCCACCATCCACTACATGATGGGCGGCATCCCCACCAACATGAATGCACAGGTGGTTGAGCATGTCGATGGTGCCAACCGTGTCGTCAACGGCCTGTACGCTGTAGGCGAATGCGCCTGCGTGAGCGTGCACGGCGCCAACCGCCTGGGCACCAACTCGCTGCTCGACCTGCTGGTGTTTGGCAAGGCTGCGGGCGACCACATGATCCAGTCAAAACTGAATGCACGCTCGCACAAACCGCTGCCTGCCGATGCGGCCGACCCGGCGCTGGAGCGCCTGGCCAAACTCGAAGCCAGCACCAGCGGCGAATACGCCCAAACCATTGCCGCCGACATGCGCATGAGCATGCAGCAGCACGCGGGCGTGTTCCGCACGCAAGCCCTGCTTGACGAGGGCGTGAAGCAGATCGCCACCATTCGCGAACGGGTGCAGAACATCCACCTGCGCGACAAGTCGAAAATCTTCAACACCGACCGCGTGGAAGCACTCGAAGTGCAAAACCTGATCGAAGTGGCGCAGGCCACCATCGTCTCGGCCGCTGCCCGCAAGGAATGCCGCGGCGCGCACATGGTCAACGACTACGAACACCCGGCCGATCACCCGACCCTGGGCCTGGGCCGCAACGACGAGGAGTGGATGAAGCACACCCTGTGGCACAAGGAGGGCAACCGCCTGAGCTACAAGCCTGTGAACATGAAGCCCCTGACGGCAGACACTGTAAAACCGCAAGTACGCACCTTCTGAACAGGATGGCGCCTGCCATGGGGCAAGCGCCGGAGCACATCACCATGCAACGCACATTCAAGATTTACCGTTACGACCCCGACAAAGACGCCAAGCCCTACATGCAGACCATCACGCTCGAGCTGGACGGCACCGAGCGCATGCTGCTCGACGCGCTGGTCAAACTCAAGGCGCAAGACCCCACGCTGAGCTTCCGCCGCTCGTGCCGCGAAGGCGTGTGCGGGTCGGATGCCATGAACATCAACGGCAAGAACGGCCTGGCGTGCCTCACCAACCTGCGCCACCTCCAGGATCCGATCGTGCTCAAACCCCTGCCGGGCATTCCGGTGGTGCGCGATTTGATCGTGGACATGACCATGTTCTTCAAGCAGTACGAATCGGTCAAACCCTACCTCATCAACCCCACCCAGCCGCCCGAGCGCGAGCGCCTGCAATCGCCCGAAGAGCGCGAAAAACTCAACGGCCTGTACGAGTGCATTCTGTGCGCGTCGTGCTCCACCGCTTGCCCAAGCTTCTGGTGGAACCCTGACAAGTTCGTGGGCCCGGCCGGTTTGCTGCAAGCCTACCGCTTCATCGCCGACAGCCGCGACCTGGCCACGGCCGAGCGGCTCGACGACCTTGACAACACCTACCGCCTGTTCCGCTGCCACACCATCATGAACTGCACCGATGTGTGCCCCAAGAACCTGAACCCGGCACGCGCCATCGGCAAGATCAAGGAGTTGATGGCGCAGCGCGTGATGTAAATCGCCACTGCGTTTCAAACAGCCACCATGAGCCAGGACGCCCTGCTATCGCCGCAAGCCCTCAGCCGCCTGCGCTGGCGCTGTCGGCGCGGGCTGCTGGAAAACGAGCTGATCATCCACCGCTGGCTGGATGCGCATGCAGGGCGCATCACGGTGGGGCAGGCCGAGGCGCTATCGGCCTTGCTCGAACTGCCCGACAACGACCTGCTCGATTTGCTGCTGCGCCGTGCCACACCTGACAAGGCGCTCGACACCCCTGCCGTGCGCATGTTGCTCGCAGAAATGCAACGCCCGGCAGAAATGGCCTGATGGCCGCAGACCCCGTCCCTCTTTTTACCGCTACCACAACCCCTGGAGCCTCGTCCATGAAACTTTCCGACAACGTTGCCACCCTTTCGTTCAGCAATGGCAAACCCAGCATGGAGTTGCCGGTATACAGCGGCTCTATTGGGCCGGATGTCATCGACATCCGCAAGTTGTACGGCGAAACGGGCATGTTCACCTACGACACGGGCTTTTTGTCCACGGCGTCGTGCCAGTCTGACATCACCTATATCGACGGCGACAAGGGTGAGCTGCTGTACCGCGGCTACCCCATCGAGCAACTCGCGGCGCGCTGTGATTACCTCGACGTGTGCTACCTGCTGATCAAGGGTGAGTTGCCCACGCCTGAGCAGGGGCGCGAATTTCACAAGCTCATCCTGCACCACACGATGGTGCACGAGCAGATGCAATTCTTCCTGCGCGGCTTTCGCCGCGATGCGCACCCCATGGCCGTGCTCACGGGGCTGGTCGGTGCCATGTCGGCGTTCTACCACGACTCGACCGATATCCACAACGCACAGCACCGCGAAATTTCTGCCGTGCGCCTGATCGCCAAGCTGCCCACGCTGGTGTCCATGGCCTACAAATACGGCATCGGCGAGCCGTACATGTACCCGAAAA
>JAUNUE010000125.1:0-2830 GCA_030538335.1 Allobrachymonas sp.
CCGGGTTTGTTTTGTACATTGCGCAGCATGGGGGAGCCCTCGATGTACATGGTGGTGTCGTGGGCTTTGGCATCGTTGACGATGGCGATGTGGATCCAGCTGTCAGGCATGATTTCGCCTGACCAAGCCGATTTGGAGTCCAGCCCGTCGTAGGCGCAGGCGTCCCACTGAACTTCGCGCAAATTGGATATGGCAAACAGCAACAGGGAAGCTTGCGGGTCTTCCCAGCTGGTGCGGAAATCGAAAGACCAGCGCTCGCCATCGCGCGTGAGGATGTTCATCCAGCGGTTCAGGTCTGCTGTCCAGTTCTTGCCGATTTTCACAAACGTTTCCACGGTATAGCCATTTTTCAGGTCGGCCTTGTTGGCAGGGGCATTGGGGGCGGTGGTGAAATAGCTCATGCGCGGTGGCACTTGGGGTTGAGGGCCTCTGGCCTTGAGCATTTTGCGCGTATTGCGAAATTCAATCGAACCGCGTGCGGCTGAATACCGGTGGCAATCGCTGCTCCACACCACATCGCCTACTTCAGCGCCCTGTACGCCATCGATGTTGAGCGGCGCGCGCGAAATGGGGCTGCTGCCCGTCATGTCTTGCACGACGTAGCCCACTGGCACTGCGTTGCCCGGAATGCCGCCTGTAAAACGCCAGTGCGCTACTGTGTCAGGTACGACAGGGTAGTCGTTGGCGTCTCTCGGCGCTTGCATCAAGAGCGGCTTGGGCTGGACAAAATTCGCCAGAATCTGCTTGCGTGCCTGCTCCACCAGCGAAACAGCGACGGTAGGTGCTGCTGCTTTGAACTGGGGCGCAAAGCGGGCAAAACGTTTCTGAAAATCGATGTCGATCGTGAAGGCCTGGTTGGAGGCTGTCAGCACTGCCTGGTCGTAATTGTTGATGGAGCCGACAGGTTTGGACGGCACCCAGGGCGAAAACGAGAGCACACGGATCTTGTTGTGGGTCAGGTCAAATTCGTACAGGCGCATAAGGGCGTTGCCGCCCTGATATTCCATCTGGTAATCAACCACCATCTGTTCAACGGGGTTGCCGAAGTTGTTCTTGATGGTGCGGTGGGCGGCCCCGTGGTGGTGACCATTCAAGGTCATGAATATCTGGTCGTTGTCTTTTACCAGCTTGTTCCACAGGTGTTCGCCTTCGAGGTCCACTTTGGCGGTTATGCCGTCGGTTTCGATATCCAGCGCATTGTGTGTCGACAGGATCACGGGAAGGGTGGGGTTGGCCTTGATGACCTGGTTGGCCCATTGCATGGCCTTGTCGTCAAAACCGGCTGTCCACGATAGCGACAGAACCATGAACTTCTGGTCTTCTGCTTCGAAGATGTGGTACTCGTGCCAGCCTGAAGGGTCACGCTCCTTGAAGGTTTTGTTCTGTTGCGCACGCTTTGCGCCAAACCAGTGCAGATAGGCGCTGGGTATGTTTCCGTATCCGCCAATATCATGGTTGCCCGCCAGTATGGAATAGGGTTGTCCGGCAGCTTCAAGCGCCTGCATCGCCTTGTGGGCCACTTCCCACTGGCTTGGCTTGTTGGCTTGGTCTACCACGTCGCCCAGGTGGATGGTGAAGGGAATGCGCAGGGATTTGGCGTTTCTTGCGATCCACTGTGCCTGTGCCAGATAAGGCTCTGAGCCATACTGTTTCATGAACTGGCTGCCCTCGTCAACCGTGGCGTACCGTGAATAAAACTGGGTGTCAGGCAAAACAGCCAGGGCAAAGGACGAAACTAGGGTATTTTGGCTGGCGGGACTGCTGCCACCCGAGCCGCCACATGCGCTCAGTAGCGTTGATGTGCTCAGGCTTGCTGAGGCAGTCAGGGTCAAGCCCTGTTTCAAGGCTTCGCGCCGGTTGGGCAAGGGAAGGGTTTTTTCGTTTTCTGTTTTCTGCTCAGGAAGCAACTCAATATCCAAATCTGCTTTTTTCACAATGACTCCTTAAGGATGGCGGCCGTAAGCCTGCGTAAGAATAAGGATGGAGAGTGAAAAAACTGTGACTTTGTGTCTATGGGTGCAAGGGGGTGTTGATGATGCATGGCCGTGCCTTGCGTGATACATGCGTGACAAAGGCCGAAAACTGCAGTTCAGGATTTTTTGTGAAATTTGTGTTTCGCCTGCTTTTCAGGCAGGTTTTGACACAGAGGGCAGCTGCTCCACCGCTTGCCAGGCATGTTCCAGCCTGTTTTTTTCCATGCCTTGCACCAAGACCCAAGGCCTGGTGGTTTGTGCCAGCAAATAAAGCAGGCGTTGGTGCACCGGCATCTGGTACATGGCACCGTCACGCTGCCAGTCGCCGGTGTTCTCGTAGGGCATGTTGGGTGCCATCAGCAGGGTGAGATCGACATGCTGGTGCGCACGCAAGGCGGCAGCATCCAGCGCATCGCTGCCAAAGTAGTGCCAATGGTAGGCGGCAGTTTGCAGCGGCGCGGTGTCGTGCAGCACAACTGTGGGCAGCTCGTGCGGGGCAGGGGGCGTGGTGAGTTGGCGGATGTTCTCTTGCAACAGCAGGTGCTGTTCGTCTTCGCGTGGCGTGCGCTGGTGCTGGTTGCACCAGATGCGCAGCAACTCGGGATAGACAATGACCTGCACCGGGTAGTTGCCCAGTTGCTGCGCCAGGTATTGCACCGTGTGGGTCTTGCCAGTGCATTCGGCGCCGAGCACCGCAATCCGTAAAAAAGGCCGAGTGCGGGTCATGGGTGGTTGTGTCGTGGCGCTGTCATGACACCGTTTGATGTTGTTGTGGCCCTCACCCACAACCACAACCACAGGGAGAGGGGAAAAAAACAAAAATTTGTCCGGTAAAAATAAAAAATCCGCTAAAAAAA
>JAUNUE010000125.1:2840-5560 GCA_030538335.1 Allobrachymonas sp.
GCCCTCACCCTGCCCCTCTCCCAGAGGGAGTGGGAATAAAACCATCTTTTGCGCAGTAAATTATAACGGGGCCTCGACAAAACATCCTCCAACGTGAAGGAATATGCCACCCTCTCCCCTCCGGGGAGAGGGCAGGGGTGAGGGGGCATATGCTCAGGACTGCGCCGCTTCCTGATGGTATTGCAGGATGCGATCGACTTCGTTCTTGCTGCCAAGGATCACGCTCACGCGCTGGTGCAGGCCGGTGGGCGCAATGTCGAGAATGCGCTGCTGGCCGTTGTGCGCCGCACCGCCTGCCTGCTCGATCAGCCACGACATGGGGTTGGCCTCGTACAGCAGGCGCAGCTTGCCGGCCTTTTCAGGCTCACGCTTGTCCCATGGGTACATGAATACGCCGCCGCGTGTGAGGATGCGGTGCACGTCGGCCACCATGCTGGCAATCCAGCGCATATTGAAGTCTTTGCCGCGCACGCCTTCCTTGCCTTGCAGGCATTCGTCCACGTAGCGCTTCACGGGCTCGTCCCAGTGGCGCATGTTGCTCATGTTGACGGCGAACTCTTTGGTGTCTTCGGGGATGCGCACGTCGTCCTGCGTCAGCACGAAGCTGCCCATTTCACGGTCGAGCGTGAACATGGCCACGCCGTCGCCCACGGTGAGCACCAGCGTGGTTTGCGGGCCATAGATGCAATAACCTGCGGCGACTTGCTTGGTGCCGGGTTGCAGAAAGTCTTGCTCCTCCACGCCGCGATCGCCCTCGGGCATCTTGAACACGCTGAAAATGGTGCCAATGCTCACGTTCACGTCAATGTTGCTGGAGCCATCCAGCGGGTCAAACATCAGCAGGTATTCGCCCTTGGGGTAGCGGTTGGGCACGATGTGGATGGTGTCCATTTCCTCGCTGGCCATGGCTGCCAGGTGGCCGCCCCACTCGTTGGCTTCGATCAGCACCTCGTTGGCGATGATGTCGAGTTTTTTCTGTACCTCGCCCTGTACGTTTTCGCTCTCAGCCGTGCCCAGCACGCCGCCAAGCGCACCCTTGTTCACCGCATGGCTGATGTGTTTGCAGGCGCGTGCCACCACTTCAAGCAGCAGGCGCAGTTGCGCGGGAATGCGCTGGTCGTGGCGCTGTTGCTCCACCAGGTAACGGGTCAGGCTGATGCGGGATGAAGACATGGCAGATCGTAGGAAGGAAAGACGAAGGGACGAAAAGACGGGAAATCCGGGGCTGATTATAGGAGTGGCGTTTGCCCGCAAAAGCTACGGGCAAACGCGCAGCCAGAAACAAGCCATCAGGCCAGCGCGCGCTGCACCACTTCGCGCACGTCGGCACTCAGATCGGGTTTGGCGGCCACCCGGCCCAAGGCTTCTTTGGCCGCGCTGCGGTAGGGTTCAGCCAGGCGCTTCCAGTGGTCCATGGCGCGTGCCAGGTCAGAGGCGATTTGCGCGTTGACAGCATCCAGCGCCAGCACCTGGTCGGCCCACAGCACATAACCGGCCGCATCCTTGCGGTGGAAGGCGCCGGGGTTGCCGTGGAAATACGAAAACAGCAGGGCGCGCACGCGGTTGGGGTTGGTCAGGCGATAGTCCTTGTGCTGCATCAACTGGCGCACATGGGCCAGCACGCCGCCGTCCTTGTCATTGCGGCCGGCGTGCAGTTCAAACCATTTGTCGATCACTAACGGTTCGTGTACAAACATCTGGTAGAAGCGCTGCAGCGCCTGCTCAGCCAGCGGGCTGTGTCCCGCCAGCAGCGCTTCGAGCGCGCCCATGCGGTCGGTCATGTTGGTGGCGTCTTTGAAGCGCTGGTAGGCCTTGCCCGGCCACACGGTGTCGCCCGTGTCGTGGGCGACGCGGCACAGGTTTTCCAGTGCCAGATTCGCCAGCGCGCGGCGGCCCACGCTCACCGGGTCGGTCTGGTACGCCCCTGTGTTGTGGTTGGCTTCGTAGGCAGCGAGCCAGTCGTCATGCAGGGCATGCGCCACCTGCTGGCGCAAGGCTTCGCTCACCGTCTTGATGCGTTGCGGGTCGATGTTCTCTTCCAGCTCGTCGGCCATTTCTTCTTCGTCGGGCAGGCTCAGCACCAGGGTCTTGAAGGCCGCGTCGAGACCGGGGTTGCGCAGCACCTCGCGCAACGCCTGCAAGGTGGCGTCGTTGAAGATGTTTGTGGGCGCTTCGCCGTCGGTATCCACGGCGTCGGTGGCCTGTTCCAGCATCAGGGTTTGCGCGGCTTCCCAGCGGTTGAAGGCGTCGCTGTCGTGCGCCAGCAGGTGCAGTTGGCTGGCCTCGTCGGCATCGGTCACATCCAGCCACACGGGCGCAGAAAACTGGCGCAGCAGCGAAGGCACAGGCTGGCTGGGCACGTTGACAAATACCCATTGCTGCTCGGCCTCGGTCATGACCAGCACGCGCTCGGTCACTGGCTGGTCGCCGGTTTCGCCGTCGAGCTGCAAAGGCATGTCGCGCCCGTCCGGCCCCACCAGCCCCATGCGCACGGGGATGAGGAACGGCTGCTTCTCGGTCTGGCCTGGTGTGGCCGGGCAGCTTTGTTTGAGCGTTAGCGTATAGGTGCGTGCGGCGGCATCGTAATGGCCGGAAGCCTCCAGTTCGGGGGTGCCAGACTGGCTGTACCAGCGCTTGAAAATTTCGAGATGCTGCGCCAAGGGCGTGCCGGGGTTGGCATCGGCCATGCATTGGGCAAAGTCGTCGCAGGTCACGGCCTG
>JAUNUE010000126.1 GCA_030538335.1 Allobrachymonas sp.
CGTTCATCGCGTGATTCGGATACATCCATGACGATGACGCGGCGGTGCACGTCTACTTGCGTGGCCGCCAGACCCACACCTTTGGCGGCGTACATGGTGTCGAACATGTCACCTACCAGCGTGCGGATTTCGGCGTCTACCGTTTCAACGGGTTGCGCCACAGTGTGCAATTTGGGGTCGGGATAGACAAGAATCGCCAGTTCAGCCACGTTTTTATCTCCAGATATCCTCCGCTAGCCAGCAAGCCCCGGCGGAGCAAAACAGGGCTTTATTGTCGCTGCTTTTGCAAAACGTGGCACAGAAAGCACAATTTCACCTCACCAATCGTTGCCAAATGCGCAGAATCACAGGAAATTGTTTCACTGGCAAGCGTTTGTGCGCTATGCTGCGAATGTTGACTTTCCGCCTATATCACGGTCATGACGCACTCTAAATTCGAAATGTCCCGCCTGCAAAACCATGGGGAAAATGCACGCCCCTCCTTCGTGCTGACGAACCTCGCCAAAGGCTTGGCCTTGGGCAGTTTGCTGATGCTGGGTCTCAGTGGCACCGCCTGGGCGCAGAAATATCCTGTTACGCTCCGGCAGCGCCAGGTCGCACGCGCTACGGCAGCACGCGGTGTACCGATCAGCGCTCTGGCGCCCAATGCCCCGTCGGAATACATTGTCAAAAAAGGCGATACGCTGTGGGATATTTCCAAGAAATTCCTGCGCGATCCGTGGCGCTGGCCTGAACTGTGGGGCATGAACCTGCAGCAGATCAGGGATCCGCACCTGATTTATCCAGGCCAGAGGCTCTGGCTCGAAATTTCCGGCGGACGTGCACGCCTGCGCTTGGGCAAGCGTATCAGTGGGGGTACAGGTTCAGGTGGTACCGTGGTTTTGCAGCCGCGTGTGCGTGAAGAGTCGCTGGCTGACAAGCCCATTGCCACGGTGCCTCCGCACATGATTGAGCCTTTCCTGTCGGAGCCCATCATCGTGGATGAGGCTACGCTCAAGAACGCGCACTGGGTGGTGTCGTCCAAAGATGGCCGCACCATGCTGGGCACCGGCGACCGCATCTATGCCCGCAGCGAAGCGGGCACGGCATTGCAGTACGCTGACAACGAAGATGGCAATATCTACCGCATCTTCCGCAATGCAGTGCCGATCAAGGACCCAATCACAAAAGAAGTGCTCGGTTATGAGGGCAAGTTTGTAGGCCGTGCGCGGCTGGTGCGATCCGAAACGGTCAGCACCAAGCTGGATGGTGGTGATGAGGGCATACCTGAGGCGGCCAAGCTCGACATCATTTACGCCAAAGAAGACATCCGCATCGGTGATCGCCTACTGCCCGAGCCGGCGCGCGAAGTACTCAACCACACGCCGCATGCGCCGCTGGTGCAGGTTGACGGCCTTGTGGCCTCGGTCTATGGCGACGCCGTAACCTATGTGGGGCAGAACCAGATCATCACCATCAACAAGGGTACGCGCGATGGTGTGAGCTATGGCGATGTGCTCACACTGATCAGCACCGGGCAGCGCATCGTTGACAAGGCCAACAACCGCCGTGGCGATACGGTCAAGTTGCCTGATGAGTTCAACGGTCTGCTCTACATCTTCCGCCCGTTCGAGCGCCTGTCGTATGGGCTGGTGGTGGAAATCAAGGAACCTGTGAAGGTGGGCGATCGGGTAGAAAACCCGTCCCTTAACACGGTAGACGACGAGTTGCCTGCGGGTGCCACGGCGATGCAGCCCATCACGGTGACCCCATAAGCACAACACTTGCTTTTCCTGCTGGGGCGGGGGTATAAGAGCAGCAAGCGGCGACACCGTTTGCTGCTCTTTCTTTTTGCAACCAACCCATGAACCGAGAAGAACTTTCTGCCTGGCTGACACTGCTGCAGGCCGATGGCATCGGCAACGATGCGGCGCGGCGCCTGTTGGCTGCCTTTGGCTTGCCGCAGCAGGTATTGGCGCAGGGTTTACAGGCGCTTGAACAGGTGGTGTCTGCCCGACAAGCAGCAGCTTTGCGAAAACCCAGTGACGCCACGCAAGAACTGATTGAACGCACCTGGCAGTGGCTGCAGCAGGAGGAGTCTGGCCTGCAGCGCCGCATTCTCGTGCTGGGGAGCAGCGACTATCCACCGTCGTTGCTGCACATGGCCGACCCGCCCGTGTTGCTGTATGCCATGGGTCAGCTTGACCGTTTGCCTTTGGCGAAACAGGGCATCGCTCTGGTGGGTAGCCGCACACCCACGCCGCAAGGTGCGCAAGACGCACGGGCTTTTGCGCGATATTTTGCGACGCAAGGCTTGCCAGTCATTTCTGGCCTGGCGCTGGGCATTGACGGTGCTGCGCACGAAGGTGCGCTGGAAGCCGCAGCCCAAGAAGAGCTTGCGACGATTGCTGTGGTCGGCACCGGCATCGACCGCGTGTATCCGCGCCAGCACCGCGAACTGGCGCATCGCATTGCACAGCATGGCGTCATCCTCAGCGAATATCCCCTGGGCACGCCACCGGCGGCGCACCAGTTCCCAAAGCGCAATCGCCTCATTGCAGGATTGAGCCAGGGCGTGCTGGTGGTGGAGGCCGCCTTGCAGTCGGGGTCGCTGATCACGGCGCGGCTCGCGGCCGAACAGGGCAAGGAGGTGTTTGCCATTCCCGGCTCCATCCATTCGCCGCATGCAAAAGGCTGCCACCTGCTGATCCGCCAGGGTGCCAAGCTGGTCGAATCAGCGCAGGATGTGCTCGAAGAATTGCCGGGATATTTTTCTGCTGGCACCGATCGGCAGCAAGGCCAAGCCGTCGAAGAACCAGACGATGAGGCCGGGCAGGAAGCCAACCCGCTGTTGCAGGCACTGGGGCATGATCCGGTCGGGCTGGACGCCTTGCTGGCCCGCACCGGCATGGATGCCGCGACCTTGCAGGCGCGTTTGCTGGAACTGGAGCTGGCAGGGCATGTGGGCCGCTTGCCGGGCGGATTGTTCCAGCGTATCGAGCGGGGCTGAGATCGCTTACTCGTCGTCTTCAGGCAGATCCATCGCTGCCCGTTGGCGGGCTTCGAATTCGGCGTAGGTGTTGATGCCGCGCAGTTCAAGAATGCAGTTGCGCACAGCGGCCTCCACCAACACCGCCAGGTTGCGGCCTGCCACGACCGAGATCACCGCCTTGCGGATCGGCAGGCCCAACACGTTTTCAAACAGCGGTGCATCGGGCAGGCGCTCGTAGTCGCGGTTGAGCGTTTCCATGCGCACCAAGTGCACCAGCAGCCGCAACTGCATGTGGCGGCGCACGGCGGTTTCGCCAAAAATGGCGCGGATGTCGAGCAGGCCAATGCCGCGCACTTCCAGCAGGTTCTGCAACAGGTCGGGGCAGCGGCCATCGATGCGGTCGTGGTTCACGCGGTACAGGTCCACCACATCGTCGGCCACCAGACCGTTGCCGCGCGAAATCAACTCTAGCCCGAGTTCGCTTTTGCCTATGCCCGACTCGCCCGTGATCAGTACGCCCAGCCCGAGAATGTCCATGAACACGCCGTGCATGGTGATCTGGCTGGCAAAGTGCCGCGACAGGTAGGTGCGCAGCATGTCGATGACAAAGGCGGCGCGCTCGGTGGTGACGAACAGCGGTAT
The DNA here is from genome assembly GCA_030538335.1 of Allobrachymonas sp. Lineage (GTDB taxonomy): Bacteria > Pseudomonadota > Gammaproteobacteria > Burkholderiales > Burkholderiaceae_C > Brachymonas. Next base: position 3,614 of record JAUNUE010000126.1, read on the forward strand.
TTGCGCCGCTTCTGCCGTATCGAGCAGGGCTTGCGTCGGAGTTTCCTCGTCGGCCAGAACGAGCGCAGGCGGTTGCAGATCAACGATGCGCGCCAGGCGGCGTGCCGTTACTGCCGGGTCAGGGTCATCCAGATACGCCATCTCGCGCCGCCCCAGCACCTGCACGCGGTAAGGGTGGATGTAGTTGAGGTAGCCCACCAGATCCGCGCCCGAACTGGCTTCCTGGATGGCGATATCGGCAAAGCGGCGCTGCGGTGCACCCAGGCCCGCCACCCATTGCCACGCCAGGCGTTCGCGGAAAGCCTGGAAGAGGATGTCGGCGCTGAGCGCGGCGCTGTCTTGTTGCATGGCCGCATTATGCGGCAGGGATCAGGCGGTTTGCAGCGGCTGCCAGTCTTGCACCAACTGATGCAGCTCAGTGGCATCTTCGGTCGTGAGCAGGCGATTGCGCACGTCCTGGTCGCTCAGCATTTCAGCAATTTCCGAGAGGATTTCGAGGTGCTTCTGTGTGGCGGCCTCGGGCACCAGCAGAAAGATCAGCAGGCTGACCGGCAACTCGTCGGGGGAATCAAAAACAATCGGGCGTGCCAGACGGAACAAAGCCGCCATGGGCGACTTGAGCCCTTTGACGCGGCCATGCGGAATGGCTACGCCGTGCCCCAAACTGGTGGAGCCGAGGCGCTCGCGGGCGAACAGGCTGTCGGTGATGGTGGCGCGGTTCAGGCTGTGCAACTGCTCAAACAGCAAGCCCGCTTCTTCAAAAGCGCGTTTCTTGCTGGTGGCTTCCACATCAACGAGCACCTGTGCGGCGGGCAAAATGGCGGCGAGTCGGTTCATACTGCATGGGTTTCCTTCCTGCATTATGCACAAAACTAGTAGAAGTCTGGGGAAAACCCTGTGGTAGCCATTGGTGCCATGCCTTTTTGGAAGGTGCCAGCAAAAACGGCACGCGCTATTGCGACGTGCCGTCAGGGGTGGCAAACCCGCGCGTTTACATGGAAATGTTGTTGCGTCGGGTCGCGATCGGAAAGGGCCTTGCGTCAGGCAGCGCCGCTCAGGTGATCTGCCTCCAGGCGCTTGCCGCCCGGTACCTGGTGGTTTTGCAGCTTGTCCTTGTAGCGCACGATCTGGCGATCGAGTTTGTCCACCAGTTCGTCAATGGCTGCATACATGTCGTCATGGCTGCTTTCAGCGCGCAGATCGTTGCCCTTGACGCCCAATGTGCATTCAGCGCGCTGCCGACGTTCTTTCTTGTTGTCGATACTTAGCAGTACGCGGGCGTCGGTTAATTGGTCAAGATGGCGCGTGACGCGCTCCAGCTTGGTGGTCACGTATTCGCGCAGGGCAGGGGTGATGTCGAGATGGTGTCCGCTGATGGTCAGGTTCATACAGCCTCCTTGTAGGCGTTATGCAAGATACATCCAACCAGCGGTATGCAGGGTATGCACACCGCCAGCCTGCAAGGGTTGTTGCCACAACCGCTGCATATTCGCGAACATGTCCGTGTCTTTACTATGCGTCTTCCTGCCGAAAAAATCAAGCCCATGGGCAGGGCTTTTTGCACATCTTTGGTGGAAAACGTGGGCGGTATTTACCCCGCGTTTCTGCAGACTGATGAAAGACTGAATTCCTGCGCCAAGCTGGCATCATTCATAATCATGGAATGAGCGGCAACACCCTAGGCACCCTGTTTGCAGTCACCAACTTTGGTGAATCCCACGGCCCGGCCATTGGCTGCGTGATCGACGGTTGCCCGCCGGGCATGGCTCTGTCTGAAGCAGACATCCAGCCTGATCTCGATCGTCGCCGCCCCGGCACCAGCCGCCATGTCACGCAGCGACAAGAGGCCGATGCGGTAGAAATTCTCTCGGGCGTGTACGAGGGCAAGACAACCGGCACGCCGATCTGCCTGCTGATCCGCAACACCGACCAGCGCAGCAAGGACT
>JAUNUE010000127.1 GCA_030538335.1 Allobrachymonas sp.
GTGCGCATGGCCGTCGTCAGCCACCAGCGTGGGGTCGAGCTTGTCGCGCAAGGCATCGCCCACGCGGTTGAAAGCCATGACCGTGATGAACAGCATACAACCGGGCAAGGCCACCAGCATGGGCTGGGTGTAGATGAAGTTGCGGGCATCGTTAATCATCACGCCCCATTCAGGCGTAGGCGGCGCAATGCCCAACCCCAGGAACGACAGCCCCGATACGTGCAGCATCATGTGGCCAATGTCGAGCGTCGCCAGCACCACAATCTGCGAGATCACGCCGGGCAGGATGTGCTCGATGAAAATGCGCAACTGCGACGCCCCCGAAGCACGTGCCGCCAGGATGAAATCGCGTTCGCGCATCGACAACACAATGCTGCGCACGATGCGCGCATACCAGGCCCAGTGCGACAGCACAATGGCCACAATCACGTTGACCATGCCCACGCCCAGCACGCCCACGAAAAACATCGCCAGCACAAAGGTCGGAAAGGTCAGGAACACATCGCAGATGCGCATGATGAAGGTGTCGAGCCTGCCGCCAAAAAAGCCTGACAAGCCGCCCACGCCAATGCCGATCGACAACACCAGCGCCAGAATGGCGGCGGCAGAACCGAGCGATACCCGGGTGCCATAGATCAGGCGCGAGAGGTTGTCGCGCCCGAGGTGGTCGGTGCCCAGCCAGTGGCGGCGGCTCCAGCCCAGCAGCTTTTGCGTCACATCCACCTCATTCGGGTCAAACGGTGCCAGCAGCGGCGCGGCCACGCACATCAGCAGCAGCACGGCAATCAGCACGAACGAAATCTTCAAGGCAAGGGGTGCCCGCACCAGCCGTTGCCACAGGCTGTTGTGCCGCACGGCAGCATCGGGCAAGGTGATGGAAGGTGCTTCGAGTTTGATCGGGGCGTGCATCAGTGTCCTCCTTGTGCGTCGCCGGAATAGCGGATGCGCGGATCGAGCCACGCATACAAAATGTCGATGCCCAGGTTGAACACCACAAAGGCCGTGGTCATGAGCATGGTGAAACACTGCAACACCGGAAAGTCGCGGTTGTAAATGGCATTGACCGACCAGCGCCCCACGCCCGGCCAGGCGAAGAGGTTTTCAACCACCATCGACCAGCCAATGAGTTCTGCCAGGTGCATGCCCGCCGCCGTAAGAATGGGCAGCATGGCGTTGCGCAGCACATGGTGGGTGTTGACATGGCGCTTGGGCAGGCCACGCATGGCTGCCCACAGCACGTAGCGCTGGCCCTTCACCTCCAGCATGGAGGTGCGCAGCAAGCGGGAGTTGATCGCCAACGACATCAGAGACACAGTGATTACCGGCATGATGAGGCTGGGCAGCCCCTCACGGCCAAACGGCGGCAACCAGCGCAACCACACCGAAAACAGCAGCACCAGTAAAAAACCGAGCCAGAAATTGGGCAGCGACACGCCTACAAACGAGAACATGCGCACAAACTGGTCTTGCCAGCGGTCGCGGTGCGCGGCAGCCCACATGCCCAAAGGAATGCTCACCGCCATGATGAAAAGGAAAGCGATGGTGCCCAGGTACATGGATGCCGGCAGGTAGTACAGAAACTCTTCCATCACCGGCCTGCGTGTCACGTAAGACAGGCCGAAATCGAGGTGCAAGGCACGCCACAGCCAATCCAGGTATTGCACGATGATGGGTCGGTTCAACCCCAGCATGTTGCGCGCCTCGGCAATGGCTTCGTCAGTGGGCGGTATCTGCGACAGGCGCAAATAGTCCAGCGCCGGGTCGCCCCGCCCCAGCCGCAGCATGAAAAAGATGATGAGCGACGCGCCCAGCAACATGGGTATGAGCATGAGCAGGCGGCCAAGAATGTATTTGCGCATGGTGCTTCCTCCAGCCTTTACTTCACGGGCTGCATCAGCTCGATCGGCACCTCGTTGTTGGTGGCACCAAACTGCACATTGCCCACCCTCTTGTTGTTGTGTACCGAAATCAGCGTTTTGTACGAAAGCGGCAGGTACACGGCTTGCTCGTGCAGGGTGGTCAAAATCCAGCGCCACATTTCCCTGCGTTTGGCCGGGTCGGTTTCGAGCAGTACCTGGGTGATCTTCTGGTCAATTTCAGTCTTCATTGGCAAACCGGCCTGCGCCTGGTAATCAGCGTGTGAAGGCTTGCGCATCGAGCCGACAAAAGAATGCGGGTCATACGGCGGGCCGAAAGTGGCATTGAAGATCAGGTGGAAGGTGCCATCGCGCTCGCGTGCCTGTTTGGCGCTGGCCTCTTCACCCACCAGGTTGACCTGGATGCCCGCCTTGCCCAGGTCGGCTTGCAACACTTCAGAGATCGACTTGTCTTTGCCCTCGTTGCCCACAAAGCACAAATCCACCGCCAGCGGCTTGCCGTCTTTTTTGCGCACTTTTTCGCCGGGTGCCAGCTTCCAGCCTGCGGCATCGAGCAGTCTGGCCGCTTCATCGGGGTTGTAGTCAAACGGCTTCAAGCCGAGGTTGGCATTGGGCACATTGCTGGCAAACAGCGTATCGGCTTTTTTCTCGATGTCGTACAGCACATTCTTGATGATGGCGTCCTTGTTCACCACATGCTGCATGGCTTGGCGCACGGCAAGGTCATCGGTCGGAAAGCGCTTGGAATTGATCGCCAGCACGCGCGTGGCCAGCGGTTGCGACACTTCGGCCACAAAGCGGTCTGGCATGGTCTTGAAGCGCGCAAAGGCGTCGGGCGTGACGGGGCCGTCGCCATACACAATGTCCACCTGGCCCGACTCAAGCGCCAGCGTGCGCGAATTGGGGTCGGGCAGCACCTTGAACATCACCTCGTCGTACACGGGTTGGGTGCCCCAGTAATGCGGGTTGCGCTTGAACAGGTCGTATTCGCCTCTTTTCAATTCCACTACAGCCCAAGGGCCGGTGCCAATGGGCGCGCCCATACCTTCTGCCGTGTTGCCATTGGCCGGGATGGAGCTGGGTGCCAGAAAGCGCAGGGGCCGCACCAGCGCCATATCCTGCAGGAAGGGGTAATACGAAGACTTGAGCACGATGCGCACCGTGCCAGCATCCACCACTTCTGCACGCTCGATCTGGTTGATAAGCTCCAGCCACTCGTGGCGCTTGCGGTTGGCCAGCACGGCATCGACGTTCTTTTTCACCGCCTCGGCATCGAACGCGCTGCCATCAGAAAATTTCACGTTGGGGCGCAGTTTGAAAGTGTACGTTTTGCCGTCCGGCGATATCTCCCACGACTCGGCCAGCCACGGCACCACGGTGCCGTCTTTTTCATACTTCACCAGCGACTCGTAAACCATCGCCTGCCCCATCATCTGGTTGGGCGAATACAGGTGCGGGTTGAGCGGGCCCATATTGAGCATCGAGGCAAACACCAGGCGTGACGTCGACCCGGTAGAAACCGCGCTTGGCTGGCTGGCAGCAGATGCCGAAGACGCTGCAGGCGGCGCTGCACCTTGCGTGCAGGCGGCCAGCGTCCACGCAGCCAAAGCGCCCACTCCAAACTGCCATGTGCGGTGGCCCAAAGTAGCCAATGTAGGGGTCATGGGTTTTCTCCAATCAAAAACAACGTAAAACCAATCCGCACGCCGGGAAGGCAGGTGGGTCGCCTCATGCAGGGGAATCAGCATGCCACCGGCAGTGCCCCCATGCATCTCCCAAATGGCTCAAGCAGCTTGAAAAAAGCCCGGCTGCCAGAGGAAACCACTGAACAGACCGGGCAATCCGTGGAGATGCTTTATCCCGGAGGCACCAGGAAATTCCTGCGGAACCCCGATCATATGAAATAAAATAATTATTTTCTTATATCGGGATGTATTTAGGTGGATTTGTTGTAAATATCTTACAAATATGCAGTTGTCATGACAATACGGTTGACGCGAATCGCCACTTGGGGGCAGAGGAACCAGCTGCCGTAAACGGGCGATTCAACGTGGGGCGTAGAGTATTGCCAGCGTGCGGGAAGCTCAGACGATGCGCACACGCAGCGGCGGCAAACCCTGCACTTGGGCTTGCAGCACATCCCCCTGCTGCACCGCCCCCACACCTGCAGGCGTGCCGGTGTAGATCAAGTCGCCGGGCTGCAGCGTCCACGCCTGGCTGAGCGTGGCAATGGTTTCGGCCACGTTCCAGATCAACTGGTCGGTATGGCCTTGCTGGCGCAGTTCGCCGTTGACGTGCAAGGTGATACTGGCGTGCGCCACGTCCCCTGCTTGCTCCGCCGGAACGATGGCGCCAATGGGCGCGGAGGCGTCAAACCCTTTGGCAATGCACCACGGGCGGCCATCCTTGCGCATCACTGCTTGCAGGTCGCGCCGCGTCATGTCCAGCCCCACCGCGTAGCCAAACACATGCTGCAAGGCGTCTGCCACCGCAATGTCGCGCCCACCCTTGCCTATGGCCACCACCAGTTCCACTTCATGGTGGTAGTTGCTGGTCTGCGGCGGGTACGGTACGGACGTGGGCGTATCACCTGCAGCAACCACCACCGCATCCGCAGGTTTCATGAAGAAAAAAGGCGGCTCGCGGTCGCTAAAACCCATTTCTTTGGCGTGCTCGGCGTAGTTGCGGCCTACGCAGTAGATGCGGTGCACGGGAAAGAATTGCCCTGTTCCGGCAACCGGAACCAGCGGTGCTGCGGGGGGGGGAAATACCGTTTTCTGATCCACGATTATTCTCTTCTCGTTCTGTGATTCAAACCATGCGCGCTAGCAAGGCCCCGGCGTAGCGGGCCTCCAACGGCAGCCACACCTGCAGCGGGCTGCCGTTGGCGACTTGCATGTCTTGCCCTTGCGCATTTTGCATGGCGGCCAGCGTGATGATCTGGTTGCCGCCGGGGTGGATGACTTCGATGCGGTCGCCCACGGCGAAGCGGTTTTTCACGTCCACCTGCAGCCAGCCGTCGCGTGCTTCGGTTTTGCTGACTTCGCCTACAAACTGGCTGCGCTGGGTCTGGCTGCTGCCGGTTTCGTAGTTTTGGTAATCGTGGGCGGGGCGGCGCTCCAGAAAGCCCGGTGTGTAGCCGCGGTTGCTCAGGCCTTCGAGTTCGGTGATGAGTTGCGGATTGAACGGGCGGCCTGCCACGGCATCGTCAATGGCGCGGCGGTAGATTTGCGCGGTACGGCTGACGTAGTACAGGCTCTTGGTTCGACCCTCAATCTTGAGCGAATCAACGCCGATTTTTGCCAGCCGCTCAACATATTCGACGGCGCGCAAATCCTTGCTGTTCATGATGTAGGTGCCGTGCGCGTCTTCCATGATCGGCATCAGCGCACCGGGGCGGCCTGCTTCTTCTATCAGGTACACCTTGTCGGCCAATGGATGGCGCTGGCCATCGCCAGTGGCAGACGGGTCACTGCGGCCAGAAAAGGCTTTTTCGGCCTGCTCGCGCTCGGCTTCGAAGCTGAAGTCTTTTTCCATGCGGGTGCCGATGGCATCGCCCGTGTTGGCGTTGATCTCGGCCTCGTGCGTGGCGTAGTTCCAGCGGCAGGCGTTGGTGCAGGTGCCCTGGTTGGGGTCGCGGCGGTTG
>JAUNUE010000128.1 GCA_030538335.1 Allobrachymonas sp.
ATGGCAACCGACCCCGTTTCTGCAGCCATGACGCACACCGGCAAATGGATTTACGGGGCGCTGATCGGCTTCATGGTGGTGCTCATCCGCGTGGCCAACCCGGCGTATCCCGAAGGCATGATGCTGGCCATTTTGTTCGGCAACCTGTTCGCTCCCCTGATCGACTACTACGTCATCAAGGCCAACGTCAAACGCAGGCAGGCGCGCCATGGCCAGTAAAGACTCCAACCAGAAAACGCTGCTGGTGGCGCTGGCCCTGTGCCTCGTCTGCTCGGTGGTGGTGTCGGTAGCGACCGTGGGGCTCAAGCCCATGCAGGACGCCAACAAGGCGCTTGACCGCAGCCAGAATGTGCTGTCTGCCGCGGGTTTGCTGAAAGAGGGACAAAGCAGCGACGACATCCACCGCCTGTTTGCCGAATTCGAGACACGGGTGGTACACCTGCCGCAAGGGCGCTTCGCCACCCCCGAAGAATTGCAGCAGGCAGGCATTGACCCCAACAGCTACAACAGCCACCTGGCCGCACGCGATCCGGCCTTGTCACACTCGCTCAAAGGCAACGACCCCGCAGGCATCCAGCGCCAGGCGACCTATGCCACCGTGTACCTGCGCAAAAACGCCAGCGGACAGATCGATCTGCTAGTGCTGCCCATCCACGGCGCGGGGCTGTGGGGCGCCATGTACGGCATCGTGGCGCTTGAGGGCGACTTGCGCACCGTGCGCGGCCTGTCGTTCTACGAACACAAGGAGACCCCCGGCCTGGGCGCAAAAGTCGATACGCCCGACTGGTGCGCGCAATGGCCGGGCAAAGTCGCGTATGACGACGACGGGCGGGTGATGGTCAAGGTGGTCAAAGGCAAGGGCCAGACGCCGGGCGAGGTCGATGGCATCAGCGGCGCCACCATGACCACGCAGGGCGTTGACCGGCTGGTGCAGTTCTGGCTGGGCGAACAGGGCTACGGACCCTTTATTGCCCGTTTGCGGGCAGGAGGTTGAGCATGGCAGGCAACAGCAACAAAAACGTGGTGCTGGATCCGATTCTGGCCAACAACCCCATCGCCTTGCAGGTACTGGGGGTGTGTTCGGCGCTGGCCGTCACATCCAGCCTGAAGACGGCGCTGGTCATGGGCGCGGCGCTCACCTGCGTGACGGCGTTTTCCAACCTCTTCATCTCCCTCGTGCGCCACCATACGCCGGCGAGCATCCGCATCATCGTGCAGATGACCATCATCGCCTCGCTGGTCATCGTGACCGACCAGATCCTGCAGGCGGTGGCCTACAGCACGGCCAAGTCGCTGTCGGTGTTTGTGGGGTTGATCATCACCAACTGCATTGTCATGGGCCGTGCCGAGGCGTTTGCCATGGGCAACCCGCCCCTGCCGAGTTTTCTCGACGGCATCGGCAATGGCCTGGGCTACAGCGGGGTGCTGGTGTTTGTGGCCGTGGTGCGCGAACTGATCGGCAGCGGCAAGCTGCTGGGCATTCCCATCCTGCACACGGCCGACGCGGGCGGCTGGTACGTGCCCAACGGCCTGTTTTTGCTGCCGCCCAGCGCCTTCTTCATCATTGGCGGCTTTGTCTGGTTGCTGCGCAGCATCCGGCGCAACCAGGCCGAAAAAGCGCAGTACACCCTGGCCGCACACACCAAGGCGCCGCCTGAAACCCCTTGACAGGAGACCACCGCATGCAACATTACCTGTCGCTTTTCATCCGTGCGGTGTTCCTTGAGAACATGGCTCTGTCGTTCTTTCTGGGCATGTGCACCTTCCTGGCGGTGTCCAAAAAAATCGAAACCGCAGTGGGTTTGGGCGTGGCCGTGGTGGTGGTCATGGGCATCACGGTGCCGCTCAACAACCTGATGTACCAGTACCTGCTGAAAGACGGCGCACTGGCCTGGGCCGGGCTGCCGCAAATGAACCTGGGCTTTTTGAGCTTTCTGTTGTACATCGGCCTGATTGCGGCGGTGGTGCAAATCCTCGAGATGTTCCTCGACAAATTTGTGCCGGCGCTGTACAACGCGCTGGGCGTGTATCTGCCGCTGATCACCGTCAACTGCGCCATCCTCGGCGCGGTGCTGTTCATGGTTGAGCGCGACTACCAGTTTGGCGAAAGCATCGTCTACGGCGTGGGCGCGGGGCTGGGCTGGATGCTCGCCATTGCCGCGCTGGCGGGCATTCGCGAAAAACTCAAATACAGCGACGTGCCTGCGGGCCTGCGCGGCCTGGGCATCACCTTCATCGCTGCGGGCTTGATGGCGCTGGGCTTCATGTGCTTTGGCGGCATTTCGCTGGGGTAGCGCGTATGGACATGGACATCCACACCATAGCAGGCGGCGTCGGGCTGTTCACCATCGTCATCATGGCGCTGGTGGCCACCATTTTGCTGGCGCGCAAATACCTCGTAAGCCAGGGCCAGGTGCGCATCGAAATCAACGGCGACCCCAAGCGCACGCTCACCGTGCCTGCCGGTGGCAAGTTGCTGCAAACGCTGGCGGGGCAAGGCATCTTCCTGTCTTCGGCCTGTGGCGGTGGCGGTTCGTGCGCGCAATGCCGCTGCCACGTGCTGCAGGGCGGCGGCTCCATCCTGCCCGTGGAAGAAGCCCACTTCACCCGGGGCGACATCCGAGCCCATATGCGGCTGGCCTGCCAGGTGCCGGTCAAGCAGGACATGCAGATCGAAATCGACCCCGAATTTTTTGGCGTGAAACAGTGGCAAACCACTGTCATCTCCAACGACAACGTCGCCACCTTCATCAAGGAGCTGGTGCTGGCCTTGCCCGAACAGCAAAGCGTGGACTTTCGCGCAGGCGGCTACGTGCAACTGGAATGCCCACCGCACCAGATCGCCTACCGCGACTTCAACATCCCCGACGCCTACCGCGCCGACTGGGAGCGCTTCGGCATGTTCGACCATGTCTCGCGCGTTGACCACACCGTGGTGCGTGCGTACTCCATGGCCAACTACCCTGACGAAAAAGGTGTCATCAAGTTCAACATCCGCGTAGCCTCACCGCCACCGGGCAGCAAGGAAATCCCACCGGGCGAAATGTCGTCGTGGATCTTTGCGCTCAAGCCCGGCGACAAGGTCATGGTCTCAGGCCCGTTTGGCGAGTTTTTTGCCAAGGATACGGCCGCCGAAATGGTCTTCATCGGCGGTGGCGCAGGCATGGCCCCCTTGCGTTCGCACATCTTCGACCAACTCAAGCGCCTCAACAGCCAGCGCAAGATCAGTTTCTGGTACGGCGCACGCAGCCTGCGCGAAACCTTCTATGTCGAAGAGTTTGACGCGCTGGCGCGCACGCACGAAAACTTCAGTTGGCACCTCGCCCTGTCAGAACCGCAGCCCGAAGACCACTGGACGGGCCACACCGGCTTCATCCACACCGTGGTCTACGAAAACTACCTCAAGCACCACCCCGCACCCGAAGACTGCGAATACTACATGTGCGGCCCGCCCATGATGACCAAAGCCGTCATCAAGATGCTCAAGGATCTGGGCGTGGAAGATGAAAACATCCTGCTCGATGATTTTGGCGGCTGAGCCAGAACCCAACCGCCGCTGGCATGCGACAGTTGTCCTGTTGCTCGTCATGGCCGTCCTGTCGGCCTGCACGCGCCCGCAGCCCTACCTGGCCCTGCAAGGGCGCACCATGGGCACCACTTACCACATCCGCTACCAGGGCAGCGCCGCCACGCCTGCGCCCGAAGCGCTGCAACAGCGTGTGGATGCGCGCCTGCAGGCCATCAACCGCAGCATGTCCACCTACCAGGCTGACTCGACCATCAGCGCCTTCAACCAGGCACCACCCGGCACCCAAGTCCCCATCGATACCGACTTTGCCCAGGTGCTGGCCCTGTCGCAGCAAGTACACCAGGCCAGCAACGGCGCTTTTGACCCCGGCGTGGGCAGCCTGGTCAACCTCTGGGGCTTCGGCTGGCCCAAACCCACACAGCCGCTCACCCAGCCCCCAACTCCCGCCGCCATTGCCGCTGCACGGGGCCATTTCGGGCAACTGCCTGCACCGCAAGACGGCCATCTGCACAAACCCGCGCCCATGCGCCTGGACTTCTCGGCCATTGCCAAAGGCTACGGCGTTGATGCCGTGGCCGAAGTGCTGCGTGAGCAAGGCGTGCAGAACTACATGGTCGAGATTGGCGGCGAAGTTGCCACGCGCGGACAAGGCCCACAGGGCGAACGTTGGCGCATCGGCATCGAAGCGCCCGGCACCGCACCGGGTGAAAAAACCGTGCTGCTGCGCCTGCACCTGGGCGAGGCAGCACTGGCCACCTCGGGCAACTACCGCAACTTTGTCGAAATCGGCGGCATACGCTACACCCACATCATCGACCCCGCCACCGGCTACCCCGTGCGTGAGCCGCCGTTGTCAGTCAGCGTGCTGGCCCCCAGCGCCGCATGGGCCGACGCCTGGGCCACCGCCTTCATGGTGCTGGACGAAGAACAGGGTCTGGCACTCGCCGAAAAACAGGGCCTGGCCGTATACTGGGTTTATGGCACTGCAGATGCCCCGCGTATGCGCCATAGCAGCAAAATGGTGTCTTATTTGGAGGCTGCGGAGGTAGCCAAATTTGATAAGTGATAGTTGGCTAAACATGCATATAGTGCATTCGCAACTACCCAAGACAAGGAAATTTTTGTCGTGGCATCCAGCCTCCCGATCAACTTGGTCCCCGCACGAAAGCAAGCACTGAACCGGAGTTAGGCGTTATCACAATGACTGAATATCTTCTCGGCATTCTTTATCACGAACCTAAGACGTGGGCGTTGTATCAAAAGGGCATTGTTGAAGATTGCGAATCATCGACAGGGGTATTTATTGCAGCCAGCTCTCCGGAGTCAGCAATTGAGTGGGGTGAAAAAATAGCAGAGGCCCTGCTCCGAAAAGTAAATTCCGATGAGACGCTAGATTGGAAAGGTTTGGGCTACTACTGCTGGCTTGAGGAAAGCCCAAGCACCTCCCACTGGAAACACTGCTTGCCATTTTTTCAGCACGTTAAAACAGGTGAGTGGCCAAATTTTGAGGCAATGGGAAACTTGGCTTATACCGAGTGGGCCAAAAACAATGGCATCAAGTACGCCTAACCCGTCGCTCAAGCGGACGCCTAAAAGCTACGCTTTTGGGTTCCTTCCAGCCTGCGACTTCCGGCGCCACTTACCTTCAACGTTAGAAGGCAAATGAAAACCTCCTCCTATATTTTTTTTGCGTTGTTTTTATTTGGGTGTACCCCCGAGACCTCTTCCCCATTTTTCCCGGCGGCAACCCAAATTCGACAACTCTCCATATCTAGTGGTGAGGTAGTCACTGAAAAGGCAAAAATTTCTGAACTCTTTACTGTCCTTGGCCAAATAAAAGGCAGATGGAGCTATACGTTGGACACATATCCATCCCCTCAGAAACAAATATTTTTTGTTGACTCATCTAGTAAATTGCTCTGTCGTTTGGACATTGGGCCTTATTTATCCAAGGAAAACCCCCGGCTTTGCCGGGGGACTGCCAAGGTTTGA
>JAUNUE010000129.1 GCA_030538335.1 Allobrachymonas sp.
ACTCTGGATAAAAAATAGGTAGTTTGCAAAGAAGCAGAAACAAGCGCTGGATTCACGCACGTGAGAATAACAAGCCCATTGTCGCCGCTTGAGGCCAGATTCGCAAAACGGCAATAAAAACGGCCTGCATCGCAGGCCGTTTCCAGTTCAAGAGGCAGGCGCTTACTTGGCCGCCACCACTTTCACCATCTCCAGGCACTTGTTGGAGTAGCCCCATTCGTTGTCGTACCAGCTCACGAGTTTGACGAAAGTGTCGTCAAGTGCGATGCCAGCTTCGGCGTCGAAGATGCTGGTGCGCGGGTCGCCACGGAAATCGGTCGCCACGACTTTTTCTTCGGTGTAGCCGAGAATGCCCTTCATCTTGCCTTCCGACTGCGCCTTCATTTCGGCGCAGATTTCGGCGTAGGTGGCGGGCTTTTCAAGTTCTACGGTCAAGTCCACCACGCTCACGTCGGATGTGGGCACGCGCAGGCTCATGCCGGTGAGTTTGCCTTTCAGGGCAGGCAGCACCACACCCACGGCCTTGGCAGCGCCCGTAGACGACGGGATGATGTTCTCAAGAATGCCGCGACCACCGCGCCAGTCCTTGTTGCTCGGACCGTCCACGGTTTTTTGCGTGGCGGTTGCCGCGTGCACAGTGGTCATCAGACCGCGCTTGATGCCCCACTTGTCGTTCAACACCTTGGCCAGCGGCGCCAGGCAGTTGGTGGTGCAGCTTGCGTTGCTGATGATGGCCTGACCGGCGTAGCTGCCGCAGTTCACGCCGTGCACGAACATGGGCGTGTCATCCTTGCTGGGCGCACTCATGATGACCTTTTTGGCACCTGCGTCGATGTGCTTTTGCGCCGCTTCCTTGGTCAGGAAGAGACCCGTGGATTCGATCACCACCTCGGCACCGACTTCGTTCCACTTCAGGTTGGCCGGGTCTTTTTCGGCGGTCAGGCGGATTTTCTTGCCGTTGACGATGAGGTTGTTGCCGTCGACCTTGATGTCGCCATCAAAGCGGCCATGCACGCTGTCGTACTTGAGCATGTAGGCCAGGTAATCAGACTCCAGCAGGTCGTTGATGCCGACAATTTCGATGTCGTTGGGGAAGTTCTGCACGGCTGCGCGGAACACGCAGCGCCCGATGCGGCCAAAACCGTTGATGCCTACCTTGATTGCCATTTCATTTACTCCTGTAAAAAACTAGTTGAGACTTGGTTTGTAATCTGGACAATGGGCGTGCCATGGTTCAGAAGGTTTGAAGACGATAAAAATTGCGACTTTCCTGTTTTGCGCGTGAGTTTCGGCGGAGTGTCCCTGCCCAACAGCTTGCGAATTTCCTTTTCCTTCAATATGCATTTCTCTGGCCGTAACGCCTTGCCGGATAAGAAATTGTTGCACGGCTTTTGCACGATCCAATGACAGGCGCATGCTTCCTTTTCTGGTCGATTCTCCCGGAACCGTAAAGCCCGTGAGAACAATGGTGTCTAACGCAACCCTCGACGCCTTTATCTTGTCAACAAGCTCAAGCAGATGAGGGGTGTTTCTCCCATTCAAAACAGCGCTCCCATGATCGAAAAACGCATCCCATTCATATCTGGGATCTTGCATTATTGGTTGGCATGCAGATACAGGCTGAGAAACTGCTGCCTGGTTTTTGGAAGCATTTGACTCTAGAGGGTAGCCCTGCAAAGTCATGCCACCGCATGCGCTCAAAAGAGTTGATGCAAGTGCCATGCAAAAAATGTCCTGCATCCTCTCCCGCATCACCATTTCACAGTGTCTCCCAAACAGCGAGCATGCAGAAAGTGCGATGACGCATGCATGACTCGCCGGGCCTCACTCCAGCCATTACTTGCCGAGCGCCGTCTGCACGGTGTCGGCCACGTTCTCGGCGGTAAAGCCAAAATGCTTGAACAGCTCGGGCGCAGGGGCCGATTCGCCAAAGGTGTCGATGCCGACCACTGCCGAGCAGCCGTATTTCCACCAGTAATCGCTCACGCCCATTTCCACGGCAATGCGTGGCACTTCGGGCGGCAGCACTTCCTGCTTGTAACCTTGGGGCTGGCGGTCAAACACGGTGGTGCTGGGCATGGAAACCACCCGCACGGCAATGCCGCGCTGGGCCAGCAGTTCTTGCGCCTGCATGGCCAGATGTACCTCGCTGCCGGTGGCGATGATCACGGCTTCTGCCGCCCAGCTCATGCCCACGCGGGAAGGTTCGGCCAGCACATAACCGCCGCGGATCATGTCGCTGTTGCTGTCCTTTTTCATGTAGGGCACGCTCTGGCGGCTCAGGATCATGGCCGTGGGGCGGTCGCTGTTTTGCAGTGCTGTGGACCATGCGGCGCCGCACTCGGCCACGTCGCAGGGGCGCCATACGTCGAGATTGGGAATCAGCCGCAGGCTGGCCACGTGCTCGATCGACTGGTGCGTGGGGCCGTCTTCACCCAGGCCGATGCTGTCGTGCGTGAACACGTGCACCACGCGGATTTTCATCAGCGCGGCCATGCGGATGGCGTTGCGGCTGTAGTCGCTGAACGTGAGGAAGGTGCCGCCGTAGGGAATGTAGCCGCCATGCAGCGCCACACCATTCATGACGGTGGCCATGCCAAATTCGCGCACGCCGTAGTTGATGTGGCGGCCCGGCTTGCTGCTGATGGCGGTGCGGCTCTTGTCGGTGAAAATTTCGCCCGCATCGTCGTACATCTTCATGCTGCCGTCTTTTTCTACGCGCATGGGCTTGGTGTTTTGCGTGAGGGTCAGGTTCGAGCCGGTCAGGTCGGCGCTGCCGCCCAGCAACTCGGGCATGTGGGCGGTAAAGCTCTCCAGCGCGATCTGGCTGGCCTTGCGGGTGGCGGCAGCCGGTGCGTGCTGGTCGTACACGCGGGGAATGCGCTCGGCCAGTTGCCCCACCATCTTGCTGACTTCGCCCTCCATGCGGCGGCGCAACTCAACCACCAGCAGCGGGTATTTTTTGATGTAGCCGGCAAACAGATCGTCCCATGCCTGCTCCAGACGGGCGCCGTTTTCGCGGGCATCCCAGGCGTTGTAGATGTCTTGGGGAATTTCAAACGGGGCGTGCTTCCAGCCCAGCTCCTTGCGCGTCAGCGCAATTTCCTCGGTGCCCAGCGGCTCGCCATGCGCCTTGGCCGTGTTGACGCGGTTGGGGCTGCCTTTGCCGATATGCGTTTTGCAGATGATGAGCGTGGGCTTGGTGGCCGATTTCTTGGCCTGCTCAATCGCCTTGTCTACGGCGTTGACGTCGTGCCCGTCGATCGGGCCAATCACATTCCATTGGTAGGCTTCAAAGCGCTTGGCGGTATCGTCGGTAAACCAGGGCTGCACCTCGCCATCGATGCTGATGCCGTTGTCGTCGTACAGCGCAATCAGCTTGTTGAGCTTCCAGGCACCGGCCAGCGCGCAGGCCTCGTGGCTGATGCCTTCCATCAGGCAGCCATCGCCCATAAACACGTAGGTGTGGTGGTTGATGATGGGCAATTCGGGCCGGTTGAACTCGGCCGCCAGCAGCTTCTCGGCCAGCGCCATGCCCACGGCATTGCCCAGGCCCTGGCCCAGCGGGCCGGTGGTGGTTTCCACACCGGGCGTCAAACCCACTTCGGGGTGACCTGCGGTTTTGCTGCCCAACTGGCGGAAGTTCTTCAACTCCTGCATCGGCAGGTCGTAGCCGGTAAGGTGCAGCAAGGCGTACTGCAGCATGGAGCCGTGGCCGTTGCTGAGCACAAAGCGGTCGCGGTCATACCACTTGGGGTTGGCAGGGTTGTGGCGCAAATACCGTCCCCACAAGGCCACGGCCATCTCGGCCATACCCATGGGTGCGCCAGGGTGGCCGGATTTGGCTTGCTCAACAGCATCCATGCTGAGGGCGCGAATGGCGTTGGCCATGAGGGCAGGGGTGGCTTTGGCAGACATGCAGACTCCGTGACTGAGGAAGACGAAAGGAGGAAAAAGCGGAATATTCTTGGATGGTGTTTGCAAAAAACAGGAACCGGGCCGTCTTGGCGCCCGGTTGTTTTACAAACAGCTTCTTACATTTTAACGGCCTGGGCCCGACGCTTTGTAAGCAGTAGGCGGCAAATGGGGTTATTCCCGATTCTGAACGGTCGTTCGGAGCGGGAAACGTCCAAATATAAGGCATACCTGAAAATCAACCGGCACACCTACAATCTCAACGCATCCCTGCCACTTCCTTCACCGCCCCGTTTTCGGGATTGCTTCATGCCTGCACCGTCCACCCCCCTTGCCCAAGCGCTGCTGCTGGCCGCAGGCCGAGGCAACCGCATGCGCCCGCTGACCGACCACACCCCAAAGCCCTTGCTGCAGGTGCACGGCAAGCCGCTGATTGAGTGGCCCATGCGTGCGCTGGCGGCGCAAGGCTTTACCAAAGTGCTTATCAACACCGGTTGGCTGGGTGCGCAACTGCCTGCCTGCTTTGACCATTATCGGGAGCATGGCGACGGCCTGCCCGCCACCCACCTGCAGTATTCCCGCGAAGAAGTGGACTTTGGCGGCGCACTCGAAACCGCAGGCGGCATTGCACGCGCCCTGCCGCAGCTTGACGATACCTTCTGGCTTGCTGCAGGTGACGTGTATATGCCTGATTTTGTCTTCGCCCAGGATGCGTACCAGCGCTTTGCCGCCAGCACAGCGCTTGCGCATATCTGGCTCGTACCCAACCCCACGCACAACGCCAAAGGCGACTTCGCCCTTACGCCCGATGGCCGCGTGCACGACACGCCCCCAGATCACGCTGACCTGCCCCGCTATACCTACAGCACCATCGGCCTGTTCAAAAAAGCACTGTTCGCAGAGCCTTATTGCAACATCCCTGCAGGCAACCCGCAAGGCGCCATAGCCCCCCTCGCCCCCGTGCTGCGCGCCGCCATGCGCGCTGGGCGTGTAACGGGCGAGCTGTATACGGGCCGCTGGACGGACGTGGGCACGCCCGAGCGGCTGGCGGCGCTGAACCAGCCATAAATCGCAAGGCTCCTGTCCTGGGCATGCCGCAACGGCGTGCGCTCGATGTAGACGGATCGAAGCAACCGCCATGCACGTGGCTGTATATGTACTCGAGCCACCCGTCCACCTGAGCGCCATCAACCCTTGTCCAAAAGACCCGCATGTATATTGTTTTTGAATATGTTTCGAATATTTGATTTGGTCATTCATGTCACAAATGCTTTCGTGGAATTAAAAATATCTGCAACAAAGA
This sequence comes from Allobrachymonas sp., assembly GCA_030538335.1. Taxonomy (GTDB): domain Bacteria; phylum Pseudomonadota; class Gammaproteobacteria; order Burkholderiales; family Burkholderiaceae_C; genus Brachymonas. Next base: position 5,219 of record JAUNUE010000129.1, read on the forward strand.
CCGACTAAGATGATTCCGACTTGGTGATATTTGTCATGCAATGAACAACGTTTCAAGATGTTTATCGCCGGGTTTTATTTTCATCATTATTTACGCTCATGCGTCAAAGGAGAGATTCATGAATTGGGATCGTATTGAAGGAAACTGGAAACAACTGACCGGCAAAATTCAGCAGGAGTGGGGCAAACTGACAAACGACGATCTCGATGTGATTGCCGGGCGTCGCGAGGCGCTTGCCGGTCGCATCCAGGAAGCCTATGGCCTCACCCGCGATGCTGCCGAGAAGCAGATCGCCAGCTG
>JAUNUE010000130.1 GCA_030538335.1 Allobrachymonas sp.
CAACCTCGATACGCCAGATCCCGAGTGCGATCTGGACTACTGCGCCAACACCGCCCGCGACATGAAGATCGACGTTGCCATGAAAAACAACTTCGGCTTTGGCGGCACCAACGGTACCTTGATTTTCAAGCGTATCTGAATTTCGCAACAGGCACGCCGTGAAGGCCACCGCACCCGCTCCTGCGCATATCCGCCTGGTGCGGGACGGGCGCTTGGGCTTTGCCTTGGCGCTGACGTTGCTGGCGCTGGGCGCGCTGCTGCTGGCCTGGCTGTATGCCCGGCATTTGGCGCAGGGATGGAATGGGCTTGTCAGCATGCTGGTGGGCATGGCGTATGCGGGCTGTTGCTGGTTTACATGGCGCTGGTGGCGTGCCTTGCCGCAGGGTTGGCTGGTCTGGACAGGCTTGCAGTGGCGGCTGGAACCTGAAAACGCTGCTGTGCAAGCTGTTCGGCAAGAAGTCCCGGTTTTTGGCCGCTGCACCTGTGCGCTGGATCTGCAATCGGCCTTGCTTCTGCACCTCGAAGCGGGCGAAACACCTGCGCAAAACAGCCGCACACACGCAAACAGCGCCTGGGTCTGGACGCGTGCCGCATCAGACACGGCAAACTGGCATGCCCTGCGTGCGGCAGTGGTGTGGGCGCAGCAGCAAGACGCCTTGGCTGGGGCGTTGCCCACGTCGGGCACAAGGGGGCAGGCGTGAAGCAAGAGCCACCAGCGTCCCCTTTGCCCGGCCTGACGGGCGATGCACTGGTCGATTGGGAACTGGTGCAGCGCACGCTGGCAGGAGACCACAAGGCGTTCGAGTTGCTGGTGCTCAAGTACCGCGCCCGCGTGGAGCGCCTGCTGATGCGCATCTTGCGGCACGCCGATGCGGTGGCTGATGTATCACCAGACACTTTCATCAACGCCTACCGGGCCTTGCACCAGTTCCGGGGCGAGGCGCGGTTCTACACCTGGCTGCATCGCATTGCTGCCAATACGGCCTACAAGGCGCTGGCGGAGCGCAAACGCGATATTGTGGTCAATGCGAGCGAATTATTGCCTGCGGATGCGGCAGAAGATGAAACTTTTTCGCCCGGCAGGGAACCAACGAATGAGGACACTCCAGAAAACCTGCTGGCAGCCCGCCAAATGGCGCAGGCGCTGGAGCAGGCCCTGCAGGATTTGCCCGACGACCACCGCCGGGCGCTGGAACTGCGGGAGCTGGAGGGGCTGAGTTATGAGGAGATTGCGGTGGTCATGCAGTGCCCGGTAGGCACCGTGCGTTCGCGTATTTTCCGGGGACGGGCGGCGCTGGCCGCGCGTTTGCAGGGCAATGACAGGGCGACCGGCGCAGAGGGGCGCGCCAAGCGTGCGCAAGACGAAAGATGAGGTGATGGATAGATATGGACACGGGTAAATCCCTTCTGCCGGACAAGGATGTGCTGTTCGAGGCGCTTTCGGCCTGGATGGACGGGGAGGCCTTGCCAGACGGTGTGCGCCAGGAGCAGCTTTGGCGCTGGTTGCGCGACGATGCGCAGGCGCGCCAGCTTTGGCACGACTGGCACGCGGCCGGGGTGTGCTTGCGGGAGCCGGGCCAGGTGTCCCTGACGGGATCCGGTGCGGCATCGCCCTGGATGGCGCAGTTGCAACAACGGCTCGCCGAAGAAACCCTGCCGCAACTGCAAACGCAACCCGTTCCCTTGCAAATGCCTGCGCCTCAAACCCGACCTGCAGCCAACGATGCCGCCTGGCGCTGGCGTGCCGCAGGCGGTGTGGCGTCGGTGTTGCTGGTGGCTTTGCTGGGCTGGAACCTGATGCGACCCCATAGTGCTGCGCCGGATGCCGCCGCAGTTGTCATGGCGTCGCGGCCTGCAACCGGGCAAGCGGCGCCCGAAAGCACCGCTGTTGCGCCATCTCCTGCACCCAGAACCACCGTGCCGGGCACAGAAAGCACGGTAGTGGCAAAATCACCCACAGGCCAGACCTTGCAGGCGGATGCTGCCGAGCAGGAAGGGCTGCTGGCCCTGATGGCAGCGCACGCCCAACTGGGCGATCCGCTGTTGATGCAGAACGCCACGTCGCCCGAAAAAGACGAAGTTTTTTGACCCAAACGCCGACTGTCGGCTTTTATAGTCATTTCGAGAAATAATTTGACAATTTCCACCCGATCCGTTCGGGCTGAGGTATCGAAGCCCACATGGAAGGTATCTGCCCTTCGATACCTCAGGGCGAACGGTGTCTGATTATTTTCAGATTTGGCTATACCTGATTCCTGAACCCATGCCAGCTTTTCCTGCCATGCCCAAACGGATGTTTCCATCCTTTTCCTTTTTTCCAAAAAGAAATGGGATGGCGCATGCGTCTTTTGAAAAGGGCACAAGATCAGTAGGTCGCTTTGTGACCGCGCTGATGGCAGGGCTGTTTGCCTGGTCTGCTGCCCATGCCCAACCTGCAAAAGCGGCGGGGCAAGCCACTTCGTCGCTGGAGTGGCTGCAACGCTGGCAGCAAGCTTCCTCCAACCACGCCTACGCAGGCACGGTGACCATCGTGGCGCAAACCGGCGCTTCGTACAGTGCCCGTATCTGGCATGCCACGCGCAATGGTCAGCAGATCGATCGCATCGAGATGTTGTCAGGCCCACCACGCACCATCGTGCGCTCGGGGCGTGCGGTGACCACGCTTTTCAGCGCCGACAAAAGGGCGCGCGTGTTGCACGATGCTCCCCAACTGTCGCATCTGTTCCCGGGCATCGACGTGTTGCAGGCTGGGCAGTTGCGCGATACCGCCAGTCAATACCAGGCCAGCCGTACAGGGCGTGAACGCATGGCCAATTACATGGCCGATGTGGTGGTGTTCCAGCCGCGCGATGGCTGGCGGCACGCTTACCGTTTCTGGTCAGAAGAAAAAACCGGCGTGTTGCTGAAGTGGCAGATGCTGGAGGTGGCGGGCAATGGTTTGGTGGGCGCACGGGTGCTGCGCGAAGCCGGGTTTACCGATGTGCAGATTCCTGCCGTGGTGGAGTTTGATGCCTTGCAGGCCTTGCTCAACAACCGGCGCGGCTATGCAGCCGTAGAGCACCGCTTGCAGCGTTTGACCTTGCAATCACAGGGCTGGGCGTGGCGCAAACCCTTGCCGGGTTATGTGGTCACGGGCTGCTACCAGCGCGGCAGCCGCGGAGCTGGACATGGTGGCCCTGGCCCGCATCGTGGCGACATGGCCGGGCGGGGGGCTGGCGAAGGGCCACCTCGCCGGGGGCGTGGCGCTGGCCGCGGCAGGGGCAATGGGCCTGGCGCCGGGGCAGACAGGGGCTCTGAGATGGGGCCAGGGGCAGGCATGCGGCAGAGGCGTTTTGCCGGGGGCAGCGCCGTGCAGTGCCTCGTGACTGATGGCCTGGGCAGCGTCTCGCTGTTCATTGAAAAGCCGCCCCAGACAGGTGCCGACAAACCTGCTGACCAGGTGCTGGAGCAAGGCACCGTGCGCATGCGCAGCCGCTGGTACGATGGCACTTACCGCATCACCGCCGTAGGCGCTGTGCCTGCCGCGGCGTTGCAGGGGCTGCTTGACAACCTGCACCGTCCATGAAACGCAAAGTTGCTGCCGCGTTGAAATACGCCATGGCATCGCTATCTACCAAGGGGTTTACCGATCCCGTTCTTGTCAGATCCAAGGAAAAGCCACAGATGTTGCACCGTTCCTCCCTCCGTTCCTCATTCGCCGTCCGCAGTGCGTATGCACTGGCGGGCGCTGGCATTGTGGCCTTTGGCCTGTTGGGTTGCCAGAAAACCACCTCGGCGCAGCCCGGTTCCGCACCTTCTGCGGCACAACCGGCCGCATCGCTGACGCAAACTTTGCCCGCGCCCAACGCGCAACCCTCACCGCCATTGGTGGCAGGCTTGCCTGATTTCACGCCGTTGGTAGACAGGGTCGGGCCTTCGGTCGTCAATATCCGGGTGATGGAAAAAGTGCGTCGCAGCCCGCTCGGCCCCGGCGGTGTAGATCCGATGGAGGAATTGCTGCGCCGCTTCTTTGGTCTTACGCCCGACCAGATGCCGCGCCGCAACCAGCCGCAGCCCGACAGCAACAACGAGCGCCCGGCAGGCGTAGGTTCGGGTTTCATCGTCTCGTCCGATGGTTATGTGATGACCAATGCGCACGTGGTGGATGAGGCCGATTCGCTGATCGTGACGCTTACCGACAAGCGCGAGTTTCGCGGCAAGGTGGTGGGTAAAGACAAACGCACCGACGTGGCCGTGGTCAAGATCGAGGCGCAGGGCTTGCCTGTGGTCAAGCCCGGCAGCGTGGGCACCTTGAAAGTGGGGCAGTGGGTACTGGCCATTGGCTCGCCCTTCGGGCTGGACAACACCGTAACCGCGGGCATTGTGAGCGCCATGCAGCGCGACACGGGCGAGTACCTGCCTTTCATCCAGACCGACGTGGCCGTCAACCCCGGCAACTCGGGCGGGCCGCTGATCAATATGGCGGGCGAGGTGGTTGGCATCAACAGCCAGATCTATTCGCGTTCGGGCGGCTTCATGGGTATTTCGTTCGCCATTCCGATTGATGAGGCCATGCGCGTGGCCGAACAATTGCGCACCACCGGCAGCGTCACGCGCGGCCGCATCGGCGTGCAGATTGCCCCGGTCGAAAAAGAAGTGGGCGAGTCCCTGGGGCTGTCAGGCCAGCAGGGCGCGCTGGTGCGCAGCGTGGAGCCGGGTACGCCGGCAGAGAAGGCGGGCGTGCAGCCAGGCGACATCATCACCAAGGTGGACGGCAAGACGATCGAGCGCACGTCCGACCTGCCGCGCATGGTGGGGGAAACCAAGCCGGGCACGCAGGTCACCTTGTCGGTGCTGCGCAACGGCGCCAACCGCGATATTCCCGTGACGGTGGCCAAAGCCGAAGACGACGCCCAACCACGGCCCCTGTCTGGACAAGGAGGCAGCAGCGCCCCTGATGCCGCTGCTTCGGCCAACGCCTTGGGGCTGCAGGTGGTGGACTTGTCTGCCCCGCAGCGCCAGCAGTTGCGCGTGCAGGGCGGTGTGCTGGTGCGCAGCGTGGCGCCCGGTAGCCGCGCCGCCAATGCCGGTTTGCAGGAGGGCGATGTGATCCTTGCCCTGGGCAACCAGCAGGTGCAGAACGTGGCTGAGTTCAACAGCGCCGTGTCAAAGCTGCCGGCCAACCGCCCGGCTACGGTGCTGATCCATCGCGACGGGGGGGCGCAGTACGGCATCATCCGGCCTTGAGTGGTTACGGGCGGCGGCAGGAGCGTTGGCCTGATATCTGCAGCCGCCCACAACCCTTGAAGGGCGTGCTATCCTTACAGGTTACAATGCCGCGCCACTGTAAATGAATGGCTGCGGTTGGGGCTATATAACGCCTTTTGCCGCCACTGTATTTTTTAGACGCCCATGTGCATCCGTTTGAATGGAACACATGGGCATATAGTTTTTATGCGGCCCATGCAGCATATCCGCAATTTTTCCATCATCGCCCACATCGACCACGGCAAGAGCACGCTTGC
>JAUNUE010000131.1:0-3044 GCA_030538335.1 Allobrachymonas sp.
AACTTTTATGCTGATGCTTCTGGTCATTCCGGCCTTCGTGTTCGGTGGTCTGGAGCTGTACCAGCGCGTAGCAGGTGGCTATGGCGTCGGTGTTGCATCGGTCGATGGCAATCCCATTACCCAGCAGGAATGGGATGCCACGCATCGGCAGCAAATCGAGCAGGTTGTGGCCGCACAGCCTGGCATGAATACGGCGATGTTTGAAACCCCGTATGCCAAATACGTGACGCTGGAGCGCATGATTGACGAGCGCCTGGTGGCTGCAGCGGCTGCGAAATACCATCTCTCGGTCAGTGACGAGCAGCTTGCACAGACCATCGCCAACATCCCCGAAGTGGCGGCCCTGAAGGGCGCCGATGGCCGCATCGACCAGAAAAAGTATGCGGAATTGCTGCGTGCCAACGGGCAGACGACCGAAGCTTTTGAAAAGCGCATTCGCGAGCAGATGACGCAGCAAACGGTGCTGCAAACCCTGAGCAGCGCCTCGGGCTGGCAGCCTGCCATACTGACCGAGCAAGTCCTCAAACCTTTGCTGGAGCGCCGCGAGGTGCAGGCAGCGGTGTTTCCCGCGTCTGACTACATTGCCAAAATCAAGCCGGTTGAAGCTGACTTGAGAGCCTGGCACCAGCAGCACCAGGCCGATTTTTACACTGCTCCGGAACAGGCCAGCGTGGAATACCTGGTGCTTGACCAGGCCGCGATACAGAAACGCCACCCCTATACCGAAAAAGACCTGCAAGCCTGGTACGTCAGCCAGGGCAAGCGCTACGGCCAGCCCGAAACACGGCGCGCCCGCCATATCCTGATCCTGGCTGATGAAAAAGCCGATGCTGCTACCATCGCTGCCGCAAAACAGAAAGCCGAGGATCTGCTCAAGGAACTCAAGGCCAAGCCTGAACGGTTTGAAGAGCTTGCCAAAGCCAACTCCCAGGATCCCGGCTCGGCCGTAAAAGGGGGCGACTTGGGCTTTTTTGACCATTCCATGATGGTCAAGCCCTTTGCCGATGCCGCATTTGCCTTGCAGAAAAACGGCATCAGTGAAGTGGTGCAGAGCCGCTTTGGTTTCCACATCATCCAGTTGCTCGACATCAAGCCCAGCAGCGCGCCACCCTTGTCGGCCCACAAGGCCCAGGTCGAGGCTGATTTCCAGGCCGAGCGTTTTCCGCAGTTTTTTGCCGAAGACAGCAAGCTCTTTACCGAGGCGCTGGCGGCCGACCGCAGCAATTTGAAAGCGGCTGCCGACAAGCTGGGCCTGACGGTGCAGACGTCCAACGCGGTACAGCGTCAGCCTGTGCCGGGTGCGCAAGGCGTGTTGTCGTCCGGCAAGTTCCTGCAGGCATTGTTCGCGCCTGAATCGCTGGACAAGAAACAGGTGATTGAACCTGTTTCGCTCAATGAACACACGCTGGTTGCGGGCCGCATGGTCAATCACAGCCCCGCACGCGCCTTGCCTTTTGAAGAAGTCAAAGAGCAGGTCAGCAAAGACTACGTGCAGGCCAAGGCCGCAGACATGGCCAAGGAAGCGGGCGCGAAACAATTGCAGCAATGGCAGGCCAAGCCCGAGGCGGCTACTTTGCAGCAAGCGGTTGTGGTGTCCAAAATGCAGCCCGGCCCATTCCCGCCGCCTGTGGTTGAATCCGCATTTCGTGCCGACGCAGCCAAGCTGCCTGCCATGCAAGGTGTGGAATTGGGCAGCTTCGGCTACGCCATTGTGCGCGTCAACAAGGTCTTGCCGCCCGATGCCGACAGTGCCGCCATGCAGGCGCAACAGGCACCCGTCGTATTGCAGGCGCTGACCCAGGCCCAACTGCAGGCCTACCTCGATACCTTGCGCCAGATGTTCAAGATCAAGGTCAATGTGCCCAGGCCCGAGATGCCGCCTGAGCTGGTGGCCCCCAGAGCCGGTTGATTTTGTGCAGACAGGTGCAATACAGGGCGCCGTGCGCGGTATAATTCCAAGTTCTGTGGTGGCTGTAGCTCAGTTGGTAGAGTCCAGGATTGTGATTCCTGTTGTCGTGGGTTCGAGCCCCATCAGCCACCCCATTTTTCAAAGCCTTGCAAAATACAACCTTGCAAGGCTTTTTGTTTTTGGCTCTTAGCGAGGATTAGGGCATGCAATTCGCAGCCACTGTCATTTTCAACACCGAACTGTCGCCGGGTTACTGGCATATGCAGGTCACGGCGCCCAAGGCGGTGGCCCGCGCTGCGCCGGGGCAGTTTGTCATGGTGCGCGTGAGTCCTGCCATTGACCCCTTGCTGCGCCGCCCCTTGGCGATACTCGATGCGGGCCTGTTGCCGCGCGACCAGGCGCAGCCGGGGGCTGAAGCCTATTTCGACATGCTCTACCATGTGGTGGGCAAGGGCACGGCCATTCTGGCGCAAACAGCGGTGGGCAGCACGGTAGACATCCTGGGCCCTTTGGGCACAGGGTTTGATCTGGGCGCGCCAGATGAAGAAAAACTGCTCGTGGGCGGTGGCATCGGCCTGGCGCCGCTGTACCTGCTGGCCAAGGAATTGCGCCTGAAGCAGATGCCGGTGCATCTGTTTGCAGGCGGGCGTTCGCGCGAAGACGTGCTGTTCTTCGATGAGTTCGGCCAACTCGGCGCACAGTGCCATGCTGCCACCAACGACGGCTCGTTTGGCGAAGAGGGTTTTGTCACGGTGCCGCTGCTGCGCCACCTCGACCAGTTGCAGGGCAAGCCCGTCACCATTTTTGCTTGCGGCCCTGAGCCAATGCTGCGTGCCGTCGCGCGTCTGGCTATCGAGCGCAATGTGGCTTGCCAAGTGTCGCTGGAAGGCTATATGGCCTGCGGCGTGGGTGCCTGCCTGGCCTGCGTGGTGCCCGGCGAAAACCACAGCGAGGCCACGCCTGATTTCCGTTGCGTATGCACCGAAGGCCCGGTGTTCGATGTGCGCGACCTGCAATGGGAGGCGCACGCATGAAACCGAATCTTGCCGTCAACGTGGCAGGCATTGCCATGCGCAACCCGATCATGACGGCGTCGGGCACTTTCGGCTACGGTGCCGAGTTTGCGCCGTACATG
>JAUNUE010000131.1:3054-5493 GCA_030538335.1 Allobrachymonas sp.
GCACAGCATTGGCGCCATGGTCACCAAGGGCCTGTCGCTCAAGCCACGGGCGGGCAACCCCACGCCGCGCATCATCGAAACACCGGCCGGCATGTTGAACGCCATTGGCTTGCAGAACGTGGGCATCGATGCCTTCATCGCCAAAAAAGTGCCCTTCCTGCGCGAGATTGATACCCCCTGCATTGCCAACTTCTTTGGCAATACGGTAGAAGAATATGCCGAAGCCGCGCGCCGGCTCGATGCCGTGCCGGAAGTGGCCGCGTTGGAGATGAACATCTCCTGCCCCAACGTGAAGGAGGGCGGCATCCTGTTCGGCAGCGATGCAGTCCGCGCAGCGGCTGTGGTAACGGCGTGCCGCGCCGCCACCAGCAAGCCTTTGATCGTCAAGCTCTCGCCCAACGTGACGGATGTGGTCGCCATGGCCCAGGCCTGTGTCGATGCGGGTGCCGATGCGCTTTCGCTCATCAATACGCTGGTCGGCATGTCGATCAACGTGGACACGCGCCGCCCGGTGCTGGCCAATGTGACCGGCGGCCTGTCCGGCCCGGCCATCAAGCCGATTGCACTGCGCATGGTCTGGCAAGTGGCGCAGGCGGTGAAGGTACCGCTGATCGGCATTGGCGGCATCATGTCGGCTACCGATGTGGTGGAGTTTTTGCTCGCCGGTGCCACGGCCGTGCAGGTCGGCACGGCCAGCTTTGTCACGCCCGGTATCTCGCAACAGATTGCGCAAGACCTGGAGCAGTGGATGGCTGAGCACAAGGTGGACGATGTGTCGAGCCTGATAGGCGGCCTGCGAACCTGATACAGCGTAGCGGATGCAAAGAAAGACAAGGGTTTACCTTGCCTTCATGCTACAATCCTGCGGTTTTGCAAGATGGTGCCTCCGGATTATTCCGGGCGTGTGGCCTGATGGCAAAACCCATGGCAGGGCGGGGCGCAAGTCCTTGTTCTGTTTACTCAACTACAAATCCGTTCTTCCGGAAGCTGCCTTGCCCCGCAAGGCCTTTTGAGCGGATTTCAGAAACCAAGCTCTGGAGCAATTGCAATGTCAGTCAACATGCGTGAAATGCTGGAAGCCGGTGTCCACTTTGGCCACCAGACCCGCTTCTGGAACCCCAAGATGGCGCCTTTCATTTTTGGCGCCCGCAACAAGATTCACATCATCAACCTCGAACAAAGTCTGCCGATGTTCGAAGAGGCGATGAAGTACGTGCGCCAACTCTCGGCCAACCGTGGCACCGTCCTGATGGTGGGCACCAAGCGCGCTGCCCGTGAGATTGTCGCCACCGAAGCGCGCCGCGCCGGGGTGCCTTTTGTCGACCAGCGCTGGCTGGGCGGCATGCTTACCAACTTCAAAACGGTCAAAACCTCGATCAAACGCCTGAAAGACATGAAGGCGCAGCAGGAAGCCGGTCTGGACGCCATGAGCAAAAAAGAACAGCTCATGTTCACCCGCGAACTCGAAAAACTCGAAAAAGACATCGGCGGCATTCAGGACATGACGAGCCTGCCCGACGCCATTTTCGTGATCGACGTGGGCTACCACAAGATCACCATTTCCGAGGCCAAAAAGCTGGGCATTCCGCTGATTGGCGTGGTGGATAGCAACCACAACCCCGATGGTATTGATTATGTCATCCCCGGCAACGACGACTCGGCCAAGGCCGTGACGCTGTATGCGCGTGGCATTGCCGACGCCGTGCTCGAAGGCCGTGCCAATGCCGTGAATGAAGTGGTCAAGGCCGTTTCCGGCGAAGGCGACGACGAGTTTGTGGAAGTCGAAGAAGCCGAAGCCTGAACCGGGTGATGAGGACAGCTCCGCTGCAACACATACATCCACAAAGGGGCTTTTAGCCCCTTTTTCTTGAATTTTTTACGACATGACGGGAGAACACACAATGGCAACAATCACAGCAGGCATGGTCGCTGAACTGCGCGCCAAAACCGATGCGCCGATGATGGAGTGCAAAAAAGCCCTGACCGAAGCCGATGGCGACATGGCCAAGGCCGAAGAAATCTTGCGCGTGAAGCTCGGCAGCAAGGCAGGCAAGGCCGCTGCGCGTATCACCGCTGAAGGCGCGGTCGCCAGTAGCATTGCCGACACCACCGGCGCCATGGTCGAAGTCAACTGCGAAACCGATTTCGTGACCAAGAACGACAGTTTCCTGGCGATGGTGCAGGCAGCAGCCGATCTGGCGGCCAAGCACAACCCCGCCGATGTCGAGGCGCTGGGCGCCTTGCCTTACGAGCAAGACACTTATGGCCCCACGCTCGAAGACGTGCGCAAAGGCCTGATCGGCAAGATCGGCGAGAACATGAGCTTTCGCCGCTTCAAGTATTTTTCTGGCAGCAACAAGCTGGCGACCTACCTGCACGGTACGCGCATCGGCGTGGTGGTGGAGTACGAAGGCGACGCAGTGGCCGCCAAAGACGTGG
>JAUNUE010000132.1 GCA_030538335.1 Allobrachymonas sp.
TGCTCGGCTGTGGGGTAGCGCAGATTGTCAACCTTGTAGAGCTTGAGCGCCTGCTGGATGGCATTGATGTCAGTTTTGGCTGCCGTGATACGCGCCTCATCGGTGCGGCCAATGACGTTGGGCACGACAAATGCCCCCAGCACGGCAATGATGACCAACACCACCATCAGTTCAATCATGGTGAAGCCGCGCTGCAGCCGTTTGTTACCGTCTGGCTGCGAAAAACAGAAAGAATATTCGTGGCACATAGAAGTCAAAACAATGGGTTTATCAAGCCGAAGAGGTTGCTGCATCTTATTGCATATTTCAGCACGCAGTTTGACAGAACCGCTCTTTAACTGAACCTTTTTGTTCTACAGGCATAATACAACGCCATGGCCTCAGCCCCCTCCATTGCGGCTCCTTCTGCCTCCCCGTCCCTCACTCTGGCTGAGCGCCGGGCGGTGCTGTTTTTGTCTTTTCTGGTGTGGGCGCTGCTTGCAGCAAGCGCCTTTTTCTGGATATGGGCCAGCCCGCGCCAGCAAGCGCCTGTCTCTGCGACCAGCGTAACGCCGGCGCTGCAAGGTGATCCTGCACAAGTGGCGCGTTTGCTCCATCAAACAGAAGCGGTCGCTACCGTGCAGACCGCTTCCCCATTGGCCAGCCGGATGCAATTGCGCGGTGTGGCCATGCAAGCGGCAGGAACGGGGGTCGTCATTCTCGTGGTAGACGGCCAGCCCGCCAAACCCTACCGCACCGGCGACGAAGTGGCTGACGGCTGGATCGTGCAATCGCTGGCCCTGCGGTCGGCCACACTGGCGAACGGCAACCAGTCACTGGTGATCGAGCTGCCTGAGCAAGCCACCCAGACAGACCCCGACACATCTGCGTTGCCGCCCGCCCATGCCCTGCCGCCACAGGCTGTTGCACCTGTGCCTGCTCCTGTGTATGCGCCGCCGCCAGTTACCGTAGCACCTTCGCCTGCGCAGCCTGCACCTCCAACCGTGTCTCCCAACACGCCTTTGCAGGACCCCGCCATTGGGGCGCCGCCCATTCACGCGCCGCCTTCGCACAGGCCGGGCGCAGGTGGTTTTGGCGGGGCACAACCCTCAACCCCCTGATTCCGCTGCACGGCTGACCATGCCCGCCTACCGTTTTGAAGCGCTTGACCACGATGGCCAGTCCCGCAAGGGCACCATCGAGGCCGATACTGCCCGTGCAGCGCGCGCCGCCCTGCGCCAACAGCAACTGGTGCCGATGCTGGTAGAGCCCGCATTGGCAGGCGATGTCAGCGAAGGGCGCAGCGACCGGGGTCTGTTCACTTCCAGGGTTTTTGCTCCTGCTGCGCTGGCACTTTGGACACGCCAACTGGCAAGCCTGCTGGTATCGGGCTTGTCGCTGGATCGCGCCCTGCAAGCCCTGGCTGATGAGTCAGAAATAGCGCGCCAGCAGCAATTGGTGGCAACGATTCGCGCTGAAGTCAACGCGGGCAGCAGTTTTGCCAAGGCTTTGCAGCAGCATCCGCGCGAGTTCTCGCCTGTTTACACCGCGGTGGTGGCCGCGGGGGAGCACAGCGGCGCGCTCGGCCCGGTGCTTGACAAGCTTGCCAACGATCTGGAGGCACAGCAGGAATTGCGCAGCAAGCTGTACGCGGCGGCACTGTATCCGGCCATCGTGACCGTGCTGGCCTTGCTGATCGTGGTATTTCTCGTCAGCTATGTGGTGCCGCAAATTGCCACGGTGTTTGCCAGCAGCAAGCGCGCGCTGCCGCTGCTGACCCGCATCATGATGGGCTTCAGCGCCCTGGTGCGCCATTGGGGCTGGCTGGTGCTGCTGCTGGCGGGCGCCGCAGCGGTGGTCTGGCGCCAGGCGCGCAAGGCTGACCCGGTGCGCCAACGTACCGATGCGTTTTTGCTGCGCGTGCCGCTGATGGGCAAACTGATGCGTTACTACAACGCCGCCCGTTTCACCGGCACCCTGAGTTTGCTGGTGCAGGCGGGCGTGCCCATTCTGCGGGCGCTGCAGGCCGCCAACGAAACGCTGGCGAACCGCGCCATGCAGGTCGATGCCGAAGATGCGCTGGTGCTGGTGCGCGAGGGCGCGCCGCTGGCCAGCGCCCTTTCGCAGAAAAAACGTTTTCCGGGGCTGGTGAGCATGTTTGCCCGCCTGGGCGAGCAAACCGGGCAATTGCCCATCATGCTGGAGCGTGCTGCAAACCAACTCAACGCGCAAGTGCAGCGCCGCGCCATGCAACTGGCGACCATCCTCGAACCTTTGCTGATTGTGGGCATGGGCGTGGTGGTAGGCATGATCGTGCTGGCCGTGCTCATGCCCATCATCCAGCTCAACCAGTTGGTGAAATAGCCATGCCGCTCAACCCCTTCTGCACTACATCCTTTGATGCAATAATTTGTTACTCCCGTTGACTATTTAACACGGCATACCTGCCAACACCATGACCCTGCTCGCCATTCGCCTGCCTGCTCCTGATGCCGCTGCTGCTGCGGCCTGGCCGTATGCGCTCAGCACGGACGGGCAAACGGTGGCCCGGCACGATGTTGCGCCGCCCGAGTTGCTTCCCAAATCCGGCGTGCACGAAACGGTGGTGGTCGTGCCGGTGCAAGCCTTGTCGTGGCATGTGGTGGATTTGCCGCGGGGCAGCACCGCCAATCCATCGCGGCTACGTACTGTGCTGGAGGGGCTGCTCGAAGACAACCTGCTGCAAGAGCCGACCGATCTGCACCTGGCCCTTGCACCGCATGCCCAGGCGCCCTGCCGCACCTGGGTGGCGGCTTGCCAGGCGCCATGGCTCAAGGCGGCCCTGCAAACGCTGGAGAACGCTGGCGTTGTGGTGAGCCGCATCGTGCCTGAACTGACACCTGACGCACTGCCGCTGCCTGACGCTGCTGCAGAAACTGCGCCTGCAACCACCGATGACGCGCGCCTTCATGCCATCGCCCAGCCCAACGAAGGCGCCTGGTGGGTACGCAGCGGCAGCGATCTGCTGCAAGGCAAACAGGCGCCCGGCCTGTTGCTGTGGCCGCTGCCGCCGCCCGATGCCGCCACGCTGGCGCAAAGCGCCCTGCCTCCCAATTGGCCTGCCACGGCCCAAGGCGCCATTTACGCAGATCCTGCTGCCGCACAGGCCGCCGAGCACTGGTCACGGCAGACCGTAACGGTGCAGCACCCCGCGCAGCGCTGGTTGCGTGCGGCCCAGGCACCGTGGAATCTGGCGCAGTTCGGCTTTGCCACCGGCCAGAGCCAGCGTTGGCGCAAACGCACGGTCACGCTGTGGCAGCGCCTGCTGCATGCGCCGCAATGGGTGGCTGTACGCTGGGGGCTGGTTTTGTTGTTGCTGGTGCAACTGGCCGGACTGAACTGGTGGGCATGGCGCACGCGCCAGATGCTGGCCGCACAACGGCAGGAAATCAACACCATCCTCACCAGCACCTTTCCCGAGGTGCAGGCGGTGGTGGATGCGCCGGTGCAAATGCAAAAACAGGTCGATCTTCTGGCGCAAAGCAGCGGCCAACTGGGCCCGCAGCACCTGGAGGCCTTGCTGCTGCTGACCAGCCAGGCGCTGCCCCAAGCCCAGGTGCAGGGCATACAGTGGGAAGCGGGACAGTTGCGCCTCAAAGGGCTGACCGTTACGGCTGAGCAGCAACAGCAATGGCAGACGGTGCTGCAACAGCACCATGTCTCCCTGCGCCAGGACGGCACCGACTGGCTGCTGCAGGCAGGCTCCTGACAAATACGCAAAAGGTACGGCACGCCATCATGACCAGTCCCTCTCCTTCTGTTCCGCTGAACCGGCGCCTGCGGCAACGCTGGCAGCAACTGGCCCTGCGCGAGCGCCGCCTGGTCTTGCTGGCAACGGCTGTGGTGATCGCAGTCATGCTGTGGTGGGTGCTGCTGGCGCCAGCCATTACCACGCTGCGCAAGGCAGACGCTGAACGCACGCACCTATCGCAACAGCTTGCGCTCATGCGCAGTTTGCAGGCCCAGGCCGCTGCGATGCAACAACAACCCGCCATCAGCCAGGCCGAAAGCCAACAGCAACTCCAGCGTCTGTGCGACAGCATGCTGGGTGCCAACAGCATGTACCTGCAAGGCCCGCAAGCGACCATCACGCTGAACAATGTATCGGCTGCCGTTTTCAGTGAATGGCTGTTGCAGGCGCGCACCCTGGCGCGTGCCGTGCCCCAGCAGACCCAACTGGCCTATAGTGGCACGGGCTGGTCGGGGACGCTGGTGATGCAGTTGCCCTGACGAGTTGCCCCATCGTTTTTCCATAAGCCTGCCCTGTTCCACTTTTCACATGCCACGCACATTCTTCGCCTTGCCCGTTTCGCGCCCCGCATTGCGCGCTGGGGCTGTGCGCCCCTTGCGGCCTGCCCGCATCTGGGCCTGGGCGGGTGCGGGTGCTGTGCTGGGTGGCTTGTTGGCAACATTGCTGTTTGCCCCGGCTCGCTGGCTGGCTGCAGCCACTGCAAGGGCTACCCAAGGGCGCGTGCTGCTGCAGGAAACGCAAGGCACCCTCTGGCAAGGCAGTGCGCGGCTGGTGTTGGCTGCCGGGCAGGATGGCCGTGGCGCCCCGGCCTTGCCCAGCCGCGTAGAGTGGCGCCTGCGCCCACGTTTGACAGGTGCGCAACTGGAGCTGCAGAGCGATTGCTGCACCACCACGCCCCTGCTGATGCAGGTGCAGGCAGGCGTTTCCGAAACGCATGTATCGCTTGCCGACAACACCGTGCAACTGCCCAGCGCCCTGTTGACGGGTTTGGGCACCCCATGGAACACCCTGCAACTGCAAGGCGTGCTGCAAGCCCAGACGCATGGATTGAGCTTGTGGCTCGGACTTGACCGGGTCAACTTCCAGGGCCGGGTTGAAGCGCGCCTGCAGCAGGCATCCACCCGGCTTTCCACACTCAACCCTGTAGGCAGCTACCTGGTCGAGCTTTCGGGCAACGATGCCAGCAACAGCAGTGCCAACACCGCCAGCCTTACGCTGAGCAGCCAGCCTGGCAGCAGCCTGTTGCTGCAAGGCAAAGGCTTCCTCACGGGCGGGCGGTGGCATTTTTCGGGCGATGCCCGTGCCGACCCCGCCGCCGCATCCGCGCTTGACAACCTGCTCAACATCATTGGTCGCCGTGAAGGCGAGCGCTCCGTTATAACCATGGGCTGACGCCCTGCAACGCCCCCACCTGCCGTGATCATGCTTTCTGAAAAAAACCGCCTCACCTCTGCACGTCGTCAGCACCGTTATTCGTTGGTGGCTTGGGCCTGCGCACTTGCGATGGTGGGTGTGGACGTGCTGCGCCCTGCCCTCGCCCAAACGCCCGTGATCGTGCCGCCTGCCCCCAAACCCGCTGCGCCCAAGCCTGTGGCTT
>JAUNUE010000133.1 GCA_030538335.1 Allobrachymonas sp.
CTCGCAAGCGCCGGGGCGCAAGGTGCACGAAACGGGCGTGCCCTTCAACGATGCCAGCGGCGAGCGGCTGCGCGCCTGGCTGGGCGTGACGCATGCGCAGTTCTACAACCCCGAACTGTTTGCCATCGTGCCCATGGGTTTGTGCTATCCGGGCAAAGGCAAGTCGGGCGATTTGCCGCCCCGGCCGGAATGCGCACCGCGCTGGCGCCAGCCCTTGATGGATGTACTCACGCAGTTGCAACTGACCCTGGTGATTGGCCAATACGCGCTGGCATGGCATCTGCCGCAGGAACGTTCAGGCGTGACCGCAGCGGTGGAAAACTGGCGCAATTACTGGCCCGCGGTGTTGCCCTTGCCGCACCCCAGCCCCGCCAACAACCGGTGGCTGGCGCGCAACCGCTGGTTTGAGGAACAACTGGTGCCGTTGTTGCAGCAGCGGGTGGCTGAAATTCTTCAGCGCAGTTAAGCGGCTCTTGCCAATAGTCAGCCCCATGCGTCTCTTATCCGTTCAGGCTGAGGTATCGAAGCCCGAAACAAGCAATTGATCCAGCCCTTCGATACCCTTCGACTTTGCTCAGGACAGGCCTCAGGGCGAACGGGGTTTGCATGATATCCAAGCATCAACCACCCTGCGCGCTGAACAAATCCGGCAAGGGCGCCTCAGCCCCCAGCACGCGACGCTCGTGGTCGAGCAGCCACTGCTTACGCTGTAGGCCGCCGCCATAGCCCGTGAGCTGGCCGTTTTTGCCAATTACGCGGTGACAGGGGATGATGACCGAAATGCGGTTGGCGCCGTTGGCCGTGGCGGCCGGGCGCACGGCGTCGGGCTTGCCGATGGCCTGTGCCTCGGCCTGGTAGCTCACGGTCTGACCATAGGGAATGGTGATGAGGTAGCGCCACACCTGCTGCTGGAACGGCGTGCCCGGTATCTGCAGCGGCACGGTGAAGTCCCGCCGCTCGCCGCGAAAGTACTCCTGCATTTCGCGCTCGGCCTGACGTGTGTAGGTGTTTTCGCCCACCATGATTTTTGCGCCGAACAGGCGCTGGATGTCGTCCAGCTCTTTTTGCAGGCGGCGCGTGCCTTCAAATTCGAGCAGGCAAATGCCAGTGTCGGTCGCGCACACAAGCATCTCGCCCAACGGCGTATCAAAGCGGTGGGCGAGCAGGGTGTGGGTGGTGTCTTGCATTGGCGAATGTCCCATAAGTTTTTTGTAAGCGGCGTTGAAGCCACTCAGCGAGGCATAGCCCGCATCGCTGGCCGTGTCGAGGCTGCTGGCGCCCTGTTGCAGCGCCAACCGCGCTTCGTTGATGCGCCAGGCACGCTGATAGGCCTGAAAGCTCATACCATGGCGCGTGCGAAACCAGCGCCGCAATGCAGAAGGGCTGATGCCGTGCTGCTGCAAACGCGCATCGGTGAATTTTTCGTTTGGCTGCTGGCGCAGCAAGGCCAGCGCCTGCGTGACTGCCGGGGGTGTGAGGTAGCTGTGCTGCGTGGGGCGGCAGATTTTGCAGGGCCGGTATCCTGCTTGCAACGGGCCATCTGTGGTACCGAAGAACTGCACGTTCTCCATCTTGGGCTTGCGCGCCCGGCAGGTGGAAATGCAGAAAATCCCCGTGGTGCGCACCGCCACATAGAACAGGCCCACGTATTCGGGGTCGCGCTCCACAAAGGCGGTGAAATAGCGGCGCACAAGGGCGGGGTCGGTAATGGGCATGGGCTTCAGCAGGATGTTGCCGGTGCAGTGTAGGCGCTTGCCCGCCTGCCCGCAACCGAAAACTGGACAAGTATTTTTGGCATACAACCGGGCCAGTTGGCGCTACACTTCGCCGCCATGTTCCATATCGTGCTGTACCAGCCAGAAATTCCGCCCAACACCGGCAATGTGATCCGGCTGGCAGCCAACACCGGCTGCAGCCTGCACCTGATCGAACCCCTCGGTTTTGCTATGGATGACGCGCAACTGCGCCGGGCCGGGCTGGATTACCACGAGTACGCGCCGGTACAACGCCATGCCAGTTGGCAGGCATTTCTGGCGCAAGCGCAACCCGACATGCAGCGGCTGTTTGCGCTTACTACCAAAGCCACGCACCATGTGCACGACGCGCAATTTCAGCCGGGCGACTGGCTGCTGTTCGGTTGCGAAACGGCCGGGTTGCCGCAAACGGTGCGCGCGACCTGCCTGCCCGCCAACCGCTTGCGCCTGCCCATGCGGCCCGACCAGCGCAGCCTGAACCTCTCCAACGCGGTGGCGGTAACAGTGTTCGAGGCCTGGCGGCAATGCGGATTTGCGGGTGCAGCACTGCCTGACAAATAGCCATTTCAGCCTGATTTTTCTGTGATGCGGTTCACGAATCAGAGGTAAACGCCTGTCCTGTCGTCACCTTTATGCACAGACAGAGCAAAGGGCGATTTCATCGCATGTTAACCCTTGATGTCGTGACAATGAATTATAAGACGCAAATAACTTGTTGATTTTTATCAAAAATAGTTGAGTATTTCACTTTTGATAAAATCCTGTTCGCTTAGGATTTTCATGAATTCTCGATGCAGTGCAGCAATTGCACACAAAGTTATCCACACCCTCCCCGGAAGGGCAGGAAAACCCATGCACAACAGGCGCTTACAGGCAAGCCCCGATAAAGCACATGCAATCAAAAGCATGCATGGAGGTGTTTGTTTTTAATGGCTCCTGTCCCGACAAAAGCCTGCGGCAACCCTGCTGCACCATGGCCTGTAAAGGTTTCAGGTAGACCCGGATGGTTTGGCCGTTGAAGACCGGAAATGGACAATGCGCAGAAGCAACAAGTGATCTGCAGATGGCTACGAACCCGTCGACTCTACGGGCAGCAGCCACTTTTGCTGGGCGCTGAACACCGCGTTGGGGTATTGCGGCTTGCCGCGTGAGCCGTTGTAGCGGCCCAGCGCCATGTACATATTGCCGTCTTCGCGGTACAGGTAATGGCGCAAGATGACGCAGCCAAAACGCAGATTGGTTTGCATGTGAAACAGCTTGCCCGCATCGCCGTCGCCAATCACCCGCGCCCAGAACGGCATGACCTGCATCAGCCCGCGCGCACCCGCATGCGAGATGGCGTATTTGCGGAAATTGCTTTCGACCTGGATCAAGCCCAGCACCAGCGACAGCTCCAGCCCGGCGCGCGTGGCCTCGTACCACATGGTTTGCAAAAATTCCTGGCGCGACAATTCGTCGACCATGCGGTTGCCGATGCGTGCGCTCATGGTGGTGAGCCAGTAGGCGTATTCAAGCTGCGCCTTGCGGTCGCGGAACACCGGCACCGGCGGCGCCGTGTTGCTGATGGCCGCACTCAGTGCCGTGCGCACCGAGTCGACGAGGAATTCTTCTTTCTGCGCGCCCGCCCAGGCGGCAGAACTGGCACCCAACCCCAGTGCACCTGCGGCTGCCAAGCCCAAGCTGCCCGTCAAAAGCTGGCGGCGGTTGCATACGGGTACGGCTGGCGCACCTGCAAGGGGGAAAATGTCTGCGTCTTTCTCGAAAGTCATTGTTTATTACAAGCCCAAGCCTTCAACCCTTGGCTTTCATCATCACGAAGGTCTCTGCATTTTTACGATCGTGGTGGAAGATGAAAAGTTCCTTGTTTACCATGATTTTGGCGGGCAGCGTGTGGGGAACGCGCTCATTGGTGAAATAGCTCACCGAGCGCAGGAATTTTTGCGTCAGATCGGTGTTGGGCTGCTTGATGGTGGAGATGACACATTCCTTGCCGGGCTTGATCTGCAGGTTGAGGGTTTTGTCCATGCTGGTACCTGTGAGCACACCAGCCGCATCCGCCTTGCTCTGGATGCTGTAGGCTTCTGCTGCTTTGGCCGCTGCGGCAAAATCAGGCGCTGCCTTGATGCAGATGTCGGCAAAGGCCTGGATGACGGGCGGCAGCTCAGGCGGCAACTGGGTGACCACAGGCGCAAGCGGCTTGGCGCAGCCGCCAAGGGCCAAGAGCATGGTGGAGGCAAGCACAGCAAGAGGCTTGTTCATCCGTTTCCCCTTTCCATAAAAACAAAACGCAACAACGAAACGCCAGCACGCATCACGGCGCGCCGCAAGCCTGCTTCTGCACATAAGCGGCAATGTCTGCCAACGGGATTTTCTGCGCTTCGCCGGCGCGGCGGTGCTGGTATTCGCACTCGCCTGCGGCAATGCCCTTGTCAGAAAACACCACGCGGTGCGGCACGCCGATCAGCTCCCAGTCGGCAAACATCACGCCGGGGCGCTCGCCGCGGTCGTCGAGGATTACGTCTACTTTGGCGGCTACCAGCGCGTCGTACAGCTTGAGGGCTTCGGTCTTCACGGCCTCGCTTCGGTCCATGCCAATCGGGCAGATCACCACGGTGAACGGTGCAATCGGGTCGGGCCAGATCATGCCCTTGTCGTCGTGGTTCTGCTCGATGGCCGCCGCGGGCAGGCGCGTGATGCCGATGCCGTAGCAGCCCATCTCGAAGTGTTTCGTCTTGCCGTTCTCGTCGAGAAAAGTGGCGTTCATCGCCTGGCTGTATTTTTGCCCCAGGTAGAAGATATGGCCGATTTCGATGCCACGCTCAATCGCCAGCTTGCCCTTGCCGTCGGGCGACAAATCGCCTTCGACGATGTTGCGCAAGTCGGCCACCAAGTCGGGTTCGGGCAGGTCGCGGCCCCAGTTCACGCCGGTGATGTGGGCGTCCGCTTCGTTGGCGCCGCAGATCCAGTCGGCCATGACGGCCACGTCGCGGTCGGCCACCACCTTCACGGGTTTGGCGGTTTTGATCGGCCCAAGGTAGCCGGGTTTGGTGCCAAAGTGGTCGATGATCTCGGCCTCGGTCGCAAAGCGGAAGCCCTGATCCAGCCCGGGCAGCTTGCTGACCTTGACTTCGTTCATGTCGTGGTCGCCACGGAGCAGCAGCAGCCAGATCTGGCTTTTGACGATTTCACCTTTGTCATTGGTTTGATCCGTTGCCAGCACGAGTGATTTCACCGTGGTCTGCAAAGGCACGTTCAGCAAAGCCGCCACATCGGCACAAGTGCTTTTGCCGGGCGTGGGCACCACCTGCATGGGCTGGCTGGCCGCGGGGCGTACTTGCGTGGGCGCCAGCGCCTCGGCCTTTTCCATATTGGCGGCGTAGGTGCTGTCGGGGCAATACACAATCGCGTCTTCGCCAGTGGCGGCAATCACCTGGAACTCTTCGCTCAGGTCGCCGCCAATCGCGCCGCTGTCAGCCGCCACGGCGCGGTAGTTGAGGCCAAAGCGGTCAAAAATCGCACGGTAGGCCTGCGCCATCA
>JAUNUE010000134.1 GCA_030538335.1 Allobrachymonas sp.
GCCGAAAGCAAAGCCGCCCAGCACGAAATGCCACCACAACGGCATCTGCATCAGCGGGTTGTCGGCAGACCCGAGCAGATTGAACAGCAGGCTGGTGGCTGCCATGCCCAGAAACACAGCGAGCATGATGCGCCAGGAGGCAATGCCTGTCCACAGCAACAATATGCTGCCCAGCAAAATTGCCAGCGTCGACACCTCTCCGATGCTGCCCTGCATATGGCCCAGAAAAGCGTCCATCCACGTCAGCGGCTGCCCCCAGGGCTGGGTAAGCTGGCCCACGGGCGCGGCAGCGGCCTGGCCCAGCGCCGTGGCACCGCTGAAGCCGTCTACCGCCGTCCAGACCGTATCGCCCGTCATGGCTGCGGGGTAGGAAAAGAACAAAAAGGCGCGCCCGGCCAGTGCCGGGTTGATGAAGTTCTTGCCAGTGCCGCCAAACACTTCCTTGCCCAGCACCACGGCAAAGCTGATGCCCAGCGCCACCTGCCACAGGGCAATGGTGGGCGGCAGGATCAGCGCAAACAGCACCGAGGTGACAAAGAACCCTTCGTTGACTTCGTGCCTGCGCACACTGGCAAACAGGATCTCCCAGAAGCTGCCCACCACAAACGCCACGGCATAGATCGGCACGAACCACACTGCGCCGTGCCAGAAGCAATCCCACACGCTTTGCGGGTTGTAGCCCGCCAGCCCGCTGACCAGCGCGCCGCGCCAGCCGGGGGCTGCGGCGATCCCCATGTGCGCCATCGCGATATTGGCCTGCCTGCCCACATTGAACATGCCCCAGAACATGGCCGGAAAGGTTGACAGCATGACCGTGATCATCACGCGCTTCAAGTCGATGCCGTCGCGCACGTGGGCACCGCTGTAGGTCACGGTTTTGGGCGTGTAGAAAATGGTGTCTACCGCTTCGTACACCGCGTAGAGGCGGTGCCACTTGCCGCCTGGCAGAAAATGCGGTTCCAGGCGGTCGAGCAGGGCGCGCAGCGGTCGCATGGTCAGCCCTCCCTGTCGATGCGGGTGAGCACATCGCGCAAGATGCCGCCGTACTCGTACTTGCTGGGGCAGACGAAGGTGCACAGTGCCAGGTCTTCTTCATCCAGCTCCAGTGCGCCCAACTGCTCGGCCATTTCGATGTCGCCCACCACCAGCGCCCGCAGCAACTGCGTGGGCAAGATGTCGAGCGGCATCACTTTTTCATAAGTGCCGATGGGCACCATCGCACGCGGCGAGCCGTTGGTGTTGGTGTTCATGGCCAGGCGCCGTCCCGGCATGAATTGCGACAGGTAGATGCGCATGGCCGAGAAACGGTTGGGGCCGGTGGACATCCAGTGCATGAAGGCGCGTTCGCGCCCTTCGGGCAGCACCGATACATGCTGGTGGTAGCGCCCCAGGTAGGCCATGTGGCCCGCAGCCGTGCGCCCGCCCAGCACCGATCCGGAAATGATGCGGTGTTCGCCTGCATGCAATGCATTGTGCGTGAGTTGCTGCAGGCACGCGCCCACGCGGGTGCGCAGCAGGCGCGGGCGCTGTACCGACGGGCCCGCCAGCGCCACCACGCGGTGCTCGTCGAGCAGACCCGTGGTGAACAGGCGGCCCATGGCGATGGTGTCCTGGTAATCGAGGCTCCACACTTCGCGCTTGCGCCCGGCAGGCAGCAGAAAGTGGATGTGCGTGCCCGTCAAGCCAGCAGGGTGTGGGCCGGCAAAAGCCTGCATCCGAACCTGCGGCGCTTGCGGTACGGGCAGGCGTGCGTTTGGCGCATGGCACACATGCACCACGGGCGCGAGCCGCGCCAGCACCTCCAGCCCTGCAGCAAAAGCCTCCTGGTGGCCATCCAGCACCCGTTGGGGGTCAAACCCCAGCGGGTGCGTATCCATGGCGTTGACGAAAATGGCTGCCGCCTGCGCCTGAGGCGCGGGCACCTTGCTGAACGGGCGGGTGCGCAGCGCTGTCCACAAGCCGCTGGTGAGCAGAGTTTGGCGCACCGCTTCCGGCGGCAAGGCCGGAATTTCTTCTGGAGCATGTGCGGCAAAACGCAGAGCATCGTGTTCGGCGCCTTCGGGTGCAACATCGATCACCAGCGACTCGAACACCCGCTGCGCGCCGCGGTGGATGGCGCGCACCGTCCCGCTTGCGGGGGCGGTAAACACGACACCGGGATTTTTCTTGTCTTCAAACAAGGGCTGGCCCAGGCGCACCCGCTCGCCTTCCGCTACCTGCATGGTCGGGCGCAGGCCCACATAGTCTGCCCCGAGCAGTGCAACGGCGGTGGCCGGGTCGGCCTCTTCGATCACGGGCAAAGGCTCACCCAGCAGGGGGAGGTTCAGGCCTTTGCGCAAAGTGATCATGCAGTGCTTTCCGGGCAAGGTTTACCGAAAGGGCTGCGAGCCTGCTACTTCCAATGGCAGCGCAGCAAATTAATTTTATTTTAACCATGAATTAGCACGATTGTGCTTTTCTGGAAAAGTATTGCGTGGCACTCGGAAATTGCACGATTCTTGCGGGCAACAAAAAGCCCGCCAAGGCGGGCCGGGGGTGTTGACGTTCTCCAGGCTTACTTGTCTTCCACCACAAACGTCACCTGCATATTGACGCGGTATTCGCTGATCTTGCCGCCGTCAACGGTGACCTTCTGCTCCTTGATCCACGCGCCGCGCACATGGTTCACGCTGTCGCAGGCGCGGGCAATGCCCTGGTTGATGGCATCTTCAAAACTGGTTTTGCTCGACGCGCTGATTTCAATCACTTTGGCTACGCTCATGCTTTTCTCCTTGAACAAGGTGAGGAAAAGGGCGAAGCAGCGGAACGCCACCCGCCCGAGAAATAGCTGTTGCCAGTATTGATGGCGTTGCGGGGCTTGTCAACCGTGAAAGGTATCAAGATATAACTGGTGGCAGGTGTGTATTTTTGACTATCGCCAGAGAACGGTACCGCTGCGGCGAAAAATCAAGGGTTCGGAGACGGTGTAACGGCGACCTGCGCGCCAGGCTTGGGTCTGGATTTCGACCTGCAGCAAATCGTCTTGACGAGAAATCCACTTGATCGGCTTGGTTTCCACGCGCTCGAATTTTTTCCGATCATGCCCAAGCTTGCCAATATTCCCGTTTTCAACTTCACTCAAATCAATTTCAAGGAAGGTTTCGTCTTGCTGCTGTATGTAGGCCTTCAGGATCGTTCCTGCTTCAGCAGGAAGTGATGTTACGGCGGCAGTTTTCTCTGCATTCCAGATCGCACTAGCCGGGGGATCCCCCGCGGTTGCAGCGGTAACCCCTGCAAGAAGTGCAACAACTGCGAAGGTTCTGACCATCAGATTCCGCCTTCATTCGTTGCCCAAGGTGCCATATGCTCACGCAGCCAAGCGGCGTAGGCTGCTTCTTCCATTTCGCCTGCGGCGAGAGCGAGCATGTTCATCGTCGCATCGGCCTGATTAACGGCAAGGCGGTAGCCATTCAGCGCCAGAAACAAGCCTGCCGCCAAAAAGGCAGCCCGTTTGTTGCCGTCGATGAAGGCGTGATTGCGTGCCAGACCGAAAGCATAACTTGCTGCGAGATCAGCCACATCGGGTTCGCCATATTCCGCCAGGTGGCGCGGGCGTGCCAAAGCCGATTCCAGCAAGTTCTCGTCGCGCACGCCCGGCGATCCGCCATGCTCTGCCAGACTTTCATCATGCAACAGCAGCAGTGCGGCGCGGTCAACCCATCGCCAGGAACTCATTTGGCCAATTGCCGGAAAGTGTCGCGGTATTCACGCATGAAGGCGCGACCCAGTTGCAGTTGTTCTTCCACAGCAGGATCGTAGGGGCTGAGGGTAACGCCATTGCTTGCCTCGCTCAAAAACAGGGAATCTCCCTTTTCGAGCTTGAGGCGCGCAAGTACCTCCTTGGGCAGGATCACCCCCAGCGAGTTGCCGATCTGGGTGACTTTCAGGGTGTTGGCGGGGGCGGCGGTTTTCTTTGGGAGTACGGCGCTCATGGTGCCTCCTTTGTTATAACTGTTGTTATATTAACAGAGTGCCAGTGCGCGCGCAAGCGCTTGTGTATTGCACAAGAATGGGGTGAAGCCTCACTCCATGGCGTATTCAACGGTCAACGGCGCATGGTCGCTGAACTTCTGTTCCTTGTACACGCTGCCATTCAGTGCGCGCTGCGCCATATGGGGCGAGGCCACGTGCAGGTCGATGCGCCAGCCTACATTCTTGGCATACGCTTGGCCGCGGTTGCTCCACCATGTGTAGCCGGTGTCGCCTGCATCGGGGTAGAGCAGGCGGAACACATCAACCCAACCATTGCCGTAGAGCTTGTCAAGCCAGGCGCGTTCTTCGGGCAGAAAGCCCGAGTTCTTGAGGTTGCCCTTCCAGTTCTTCAGATCGATTTCGCGGTGGGCAATGTTCCAGTCGCCACAGATCACGAATTCGCGGCCTTCGGCCAGCAGCGATTCGAGCAGCGGAAAGAAGGCATCGAGAAATATGTACTTCAATGCCTGGCGCTCTTCGGAGGAGGAGCCAGACGGCACGTACACCGAAATGACCGAGAGCTTGCCAAAGTCGGCGCGCAGAAAGCGCCCTTCGGCATCAAAATCGGCATGCCCCATGCCTTCGATCACACGGTCAGGCGCGGTGCGGCTGTAGATGCCCACGCCGCTGTAGCCTTTCTTGTCGGCACAGTGGAAGAAGCCGTGGTAACCGTCGGGTGCACGCATGGCGTCGGTCAGGTCCTGCGGTTGCGCTTTGAGCTCCTGCACGCACACCACATCGGCGTTGTGCCGCGCCATCCATTCAAAAAACCCTTTTCTTGCGGCTGAGCGGATGCCGTTCAGGTTGGCCGAGGTGATGCGTAGGGTTTTCTGCATGCTCACCCGCGCATTAACGCTTCAATGGCATCTGCCGCCACGGGCACACCGCGCGTGAACAGTTCATGCCCTTGTGCGGTGACCAGTACATCGTCTTCGATGCGGATGCCGATGTTCCAGAACTGCTCGGGCACATCGTCTGCCGGGCGGATGTACAGGCCCGGCTCGATGGTGAACACCATGCCCGGTTGCAGGATGCGGCTGGGGCGGTTGATGATGGTTTCGCCCGTAAGTGCATCCTTGCGCGTGCTGGTCTGGCCGATTTCGGATGGCTCCACATAGCTGCCGCAGTCGTGCACGTCCATGCCCATCCAGTGCCCGGCGCGGTGCATGTAGAAGCGGAAGTAGGCGCGGCTCTCGATCACGTCGTCCACGCTGCCTTGCTTGCTCTTGTCGAGAATGCCCAGATCCAGCAAGCCCTGCGCCATGATTTTT
>JAUNUE010000135.1 GCA_030538335.1 Allobrachymonas sp.
CAGGAAAGCCCAACCATGACATCCACCAACAACTCCAACAGCGCCCGCCCCTTCAAGGTGCTGGGCATCCAGCAAATCGCCATTGGCGGGCCTGACAAACAGCGCCTGCAAACCCTGTGGGTCGATATTTTTGGCCTGGAAAAAACCGGCACCTTCCGCAGCGAACGCGAAAACGTGGATGAAGACATCTGCGCCATCGGCACCGGCCCATTCAAGGTCGAAGTGGACTTGATGCAGCCGCTCGACCCCGACAAAAAACCTGCCGTGCACACCACGCCGCTCAACCACGTGGGCCTGTGGATCGACGATCTGCCCAAGGCCGTGGAGTGGATGACGGCACGCGGCGTGCGCTTTGCCCCCGGCGGTATCCGCCCAGGCGCAGCCGGGTTTGATATCTGCTTCATCCATCCGAAGGGCAACGAAGAATTACCGATTGGCGGCGAAGGCGTACTGATTGAACTGGTGCAAGCACCGCCCGAAGTGGTCAAGGCGTTTGCTGCCTTGGGCTGATATTTGCTGAGCGCAATCCGTAGCCACCTATAATCACTGCACGGCCCGGTCTTGTACCGGGCCGTATCGCTGGGGGTGTTGCAAGCGCAGGTTTTGACAGGCCGCGTTTGCGACTGAGAGAGTCCCTTTGAACCTGATTGAGGTAATCCTCGCGCAGGGAAGCCCATGACCCGCACGTTGCCTGCGCAGCGTGGTGCGGTTGGTTGCTTTCTTGCCGTCGCACTGGGTGGTACAACGATGGCACAAGACACTTCTTCTTTTGACGTAGCACACGGCGCACAAGCCCCCGTCACGGCGGCTGCACGTGTTTTTGGTTTTCGCGACCACGCCGCGCTCTGGTTCAGCCTGGGCGTGGGCTTGCTGGTGATGCAGGTGGGCGCTTATCTCACGCCAGCCCTGGGTGCGCCGCAAGCCTTGCTCGCGATTGTGGCGGGTTCTGTTCTGGGCGCGGGCTTGCTGGCCTGGGTGGCGTATCTGGGGTGCAGCCATGGCCTCTCAAGTGCGGCCCTGATTGGCGGCGCCATGGGCAGCGCTTTTGCCATTCTTCCAGTGGCGCTCAATATCGTGCAACTGCTGGGCTGGACGGCGTTTGAACTGGCCGTGATGCGCGATGGCAGCACGGCCTTGTTGCAGCGGCTGGGGTTGGAGGCCCGCTGGATGCCTGTAGCCATTACCTTGTTCTGGGGCGGCTTGCTGACGGCGCTGGCCGCCGGTTCCATGGTGGGCCTGGTGCGCCGTTTCGTCAGCCGCTATGGCCTGCCTTTGGTGGTGGCATCGCTCTTGTGGCTGAGCTGGCATTTTGGCAAACAACTGTGGCACACAGGCTTTGCCGCATGGTGGGCACGGCCCGGAAGCGGCGGCATGAACGCCTTGCAGGCGCTGGATCTGGTCGTCGCCATGCCTGTGTCGTGGTTGCCGCTGGTGGCCGATTACGCACGCTATGGCAAGAACCCCGGCAGCGCCTTGCGCGGCACCTGGCTCGGCTACGCCCTGGCCAACCTGTGGTGTTATGCGCTGGGCGTGCTCATCATGGCCACCGCCACACCTGATGCCAACCTTGTCACCACCCTGTTGCTGGCGCAAGGCGGGCTGATCGCCTTTGGCCTCATCATGATCGACGAGGTGGACAACGCCTATGGCGACGTACATTCAGGTGCGGTATCGGTGCACTTTCTGTCGCGCTCGGCGTTTTCTGTGCGCAGCAGCGGCATGGTGCTGGCCATCGTCGCTACCGCTGCGGCACTGGTGCTGCCCATGCAACGGCTCGAACCCTTTTTGCTCATGCTCAGTTCGGTATTCGTGCCCTTGTTTGGCGTGGTGATTGCGCACTGGACTTTTGGGGCAGCGGCTGCGCAACGCAGCATCCATCCCGGTCAGGCGGCGATCTGGTTGGCCGGGGTGGCGTGGTTCCACTTGGGCGTGCGCTATTGGCCGGAAGCGGGTTCTGCCCTGCCTGCGCTGGCGTTCACGGCTGGTGCAACCGCCCTGCTGGAGATGATGACGGAACGCAAAAGCCGCAAAGCGGCACTGGCCGATTAAGGCCAGGACCTTTTTATAGTCATTCTGAAAAATAATTTGACAATTTCCACCCGATCCGTTCGGGCTGGGGCCTGTCCTGAGCCAAGTCGAAGGGTATCGAAGCCCACATGGAAGGTGCCTGCCCTTCGATACCTCAGGGCGAACGGTGTCTAATTATTTTCAGGTTTAGCTCTATTTATCGCCCACCCGTTGACGCCGCGCACGGGCGAGCGCCGCTTCGATGATGGCGTGTTTGGGATCTGGCACGGCTGTCTGGCTTGAAGAAGAAGGCTGCGCAGTCTGCCCTTGCAAGGGGTTTTCTATCGATGTGGCAGATGCGTGTTTTCGCAACTGGCGTGCGGTGTACCGCTGCAAAGCCTGATCCGCCTGGGGTTGCGTCCATGCAGCCCAACCCGTGGCATTGCCACTGGTATTTTCCATGGCGATGCAATCCACCGGGCACGCCAGAACGCACAGATCGCACCCGGTGCAGTAGTCTTCCAGCACGGTATGCATGCGCTTGTGGCTGCCGACAATGGCATCGGTCGGGCAGGCCTTGATACACAGGGTGCAGCCGATGCACCAGTGCTCATCAATCACCGCCACCGTCATCGGGCCTTCCTTGCCACACGATGGGTCGATGTCCAGCCCTTCTGCCAGCGCAGGCTGCCCCAAGGCTGCGGCAATGCGGGCGATGCCCTCTTTGCCACCAGGCGGGCATTGGTGGATGCCCACACGGCCATCGGCAATGGCCTGGGCATAGGCGGCGCAATCTGGCTCGCCACAACGCTGGCACTGCGTTTGCGGCAACACCGCATGGATGCGCTGCGCCTGAGCCGTCAATGGCTGCAAGGGCGCTGCTTTTTCTGATGGTGCTTTGGATGCCTCGGCCACACTCAGGATTTTCTGGTTTTGGCGGGGGCCGGGCCGCGCCAGGTTGTTACGGGCTGAGCAGCAACAGGCTTGCTGGCCGTGCGCGCTGTGGCAGGTTTGCGCACACGGCTTGCCGGCACGGTTTTGGCGGTTGTGGTTTTTGTGGCTGCGGGCGTGGTTGCTTTCGCTTTGACCGGAGCTGCACGCGATGCGCGCTTGGCGGGTGCCGTCTTGCGCACCGCTGCCTTTGCAGAAGCCGGTTTTTTCGTATCTGCTGCTTTCGTCTGCGCCTTTGCACGCGGCTTGCCCACGGCGGGTGTTTTTGGCGCCGCTCCGGGAGCAGTGGCTGCCAGCATATCGCTGATCATTTCGCGCCGCTCCAGATTCTCCATCATCGGCCGGGAATCGTGCAAACGCTGCGGTGCCACGATGTGCATGTGGTGGCGCAGGATGAATTCACGCAGCACCGGATAGCATTTTTCGCGCCAGCGCCGGCCACTGAAAATACCGTAGTGCCCTGCCCCCATGACCTTGTAGTACTGCTTTTTTTCTTCCGGCACATTGGTGCACAGCGCCAGCGACGCCTGCGTCTGACCCAGGCCGGCAATATCATCAAGCTCCCCTTCTACCGCCAGCACTGCCGTGTTGCGGATGGCCTGCGGACGCACGCGCTCGGTCTTGCCCTCGGGGCTGACCACATCCCAAGTGCCTTTGACAAGTTTGAAGTCCTGAAAAACAGTGCCGATGGTATCGAGGTAAAAATCAGCATCCATATCGAGCACGGCGTTGTACTCGTCGTAGAAGCGGCGGTGCGCTTCGGCGCTTTCGCCGTCACCCTGGATCAAGTCCTGGAAATAATCGTAGTGGCTGGTCGCATGGCGGTTCGGGTTCATGGCAATAAACCCGCTGAACTGCAAAAAGCCGGGGTACACACGGCGGCCTGCGCCCTCGTAATTGGCGGGCACCCGGTAGATCACGTTGTTTTCAAACCAATCGAGGCTGCGCTGGGTGGCCAGATCGTTCACGGCGGTGGGTGATTGGGTGGCATCCACCGGCCCGCCCATTATCACCATCGACGAAGGGGTTTGCTCCCCGCGCGCGGCCATCAGCGACACAGCCGCCATGACCGGCACCGTGGGTTGGCACACGCTGATCACATGGCATTCGCCGTTGTCGGCTTGCACCTTGCGGATGAATTCCTGCACGTAATTGACGTAATCATCGAGGTTAAAGCGCCCCTCTGACACCGGCACGTCGCGCGCATTGACCCAATCGGTGATGTACACCTTGTGGTCTTGCAGCATGGTGCGCACCGTGTCGCGCAGCAAAGTGGCGTAGTGGCCCGACAAGGGCGCCACAATCAACACCGCAGGGTGGTTCAGCAGCTTTTGCAGGGTGGCTGCGTCATCGGCATAACGCTTGAAGCGCAGCAGCTTGCAAAAGGGCTTGTCCATTTCCACCCGCTCGTGGATCGAAACCTCAACCCCATCAGTAAACACCGAGGTGATGCCGAACTGGGGCTTTTCGTAGTTCTTTGCCAGCCGGTGCATCAGGCCGTATCCGGCGGCAATGCGTTTGGCATACGGCAGATGGCTGACCGGCATGCTGGGGTTGGTAAACACCCGCGATGCCGCTTGTGCCATCTCGGAAAAAGGCTCAAGCAAAGAACGCTGGGCTTCATAAATCTGGTACAGCATGTACTTCTTTCCATAATTGCTGCAGTGCAGCATAACCGTATCCTACCAGTGTTTGCTTTTGGCCGCCACCGCTGCCGCCTTGTGAAGGGCAAGTCATTCAAAAACGTCACTGAATTATGTCTATACTGGGTCATTCAAAGCCTATGAACTTCCCTAATCAGTCGTACCAAGGAACCACCACCGTGAAAAAACAACTGGCAATGCTCTGTACGACTGCAGCAGTGACTCTTTTATCCGCTTGCGCCAACACCAAGCAAAACACCATCTACAGCGTCAGCGACATGCCACCTGCGGTACGTATTGACGGCCTGATGGTCGGCAGCGCCAGCCGACTGGCGCTTTACACCTACAGCGGTGACGGCCCCAATACCTCTGCCTGCGTGGATACCTGCGTGCAGCAATGGCCGCCGCTGCTGGCAACCGAAGGTGACGTGAGCCGGGGCGATTTCACTGTTTTTACCCGCCCCGATGGCCTGCGGCAGTGGGCCTTGGTTGGCAAACCGCTCTATTTCTGGTCGGGCGAGCGGCAACCCGGCGAAACTGGTGGCGAAGCGGTGGATCCGCAATGGCGGGCTTTCCGGGTGCAGTAGTAAAGCCCCATAAAGCCCCATTCAAGCGCACCTAC
>JAUNUE010000136.1 GCA_030538335.1 Allobrachymonas sp.
CAAAAACAACGTGGAGCCCAACATCAAACAAGGTGCCACGCTGGCCTTTGCCCACGGCTTCAACGTGCACTACAACCAGGTCGTGCCGCGCGAAGACCTCGACGTGATCATGGTTGCGCCCAAAGGTCCCGGCCACACGGTGCGCTCCGAATACCTCAAGGGCGGCGGCGTGCCCACGCTGGTCGCTGTGCATCAAGACAAGTCTGGCAAGGCGCGCGATCTGGCGCTGTCTTACGCCATGGCCAATGGTGGCGGCAAGGGCGGCATCATCGAGACCAATTTCAAGGAAGAAACCGAAACCGACCTGTTCGGTGAGCAGGCTGTGCTGTGCGGCGGCGCGGTGGAACTGGTGAAAATGGGTTTCGAGACGCTGGTCGAAGCCGGTTATGCGCCCGAAATGGCCTACTTCGAGTGCCTGCACGAACTGAAGCTGATTGTGGACCTGATGTACGAAGGCGGCATTGCCAACATGAACTACTCCATCAGCAACAACGCTGAATATGGCGAGTACGTGACCGGCACCGAAGTCATCAACGAAGAAAGCCGCAAAGCCATGCGCCATGCCCTGAAGCGCATCCAGAACGGCGACTACGCCAAGATGTTCATCCAGGAAGGCCAGTTGAACTACCCGGCCATGACGGCACGCCGCCGCCAGAACGCCGATCACCCGATCGAAAAAGTCGGCGCGCAACTGCGCAGCATGATGCCCTGGATTGCCAAGAACAAGCTGGTGGACCAGAGCAAGAACTGATTTGGTTCCCGGCTGTTGGCGGGCTTTGCGGCGCAGAAATGGGCTGCAAAGCCCGTTTTCATTGGGACCGGGTTTTGTTGGCTTCAGGCAAAATCATGCATCACCGTATGGTGGGTGCTTGTACCCACGCGGTGTGTTTCAACCGTTTATAGATAACAAGGTGGGTGCAAGCACCCACCCTACGCCTGATTTCATGAGCGATCTGTTTGGCAATGATCTTCCATCTGCGCAAGCGCCGACTGCATCCGGCCGCAGCAAGGCGGGCGGCGCAGCAGCGGTTGAAGCGCCGCTGGCCGAGTTGCTGCGCCCGCAAACGCTCGATCAGGTGATTGGCCAATCGCACCTGCTCGCGCCCGGCAAGCCGCTGCACACAGCTTTTGCCGCAGGCAAGCCGCATTCGATGATTTTGTGGGGCCCGCCCGGTGTGGGCAAAACCACGCTGGCGCGGCTGATGGCGCATGCTTTTGACCGCGCCTTCATCGCGCTGTCGGCGGTGTTCAGCGGCGTGAAAGACATCCGTGCAGCGGTGGAGCAGGCACAGGTGCATGCGGCGCAGGGGCGCGGCACGATCCTGTTCATTGACGAAATCCACCGCTTCAACAAAAGCCAGCAAGACGCCTTGTTGCCGTTTGTCGAATCGGGGCTGGTGGTGTTTATTGGCGCGACCACCGAAAACCCTTCGTTTGAGGTGAATTCGGCCTTGCTGTCGCGGGCGCAGGTCTATGTGCTGCAGCCTTTGTCGGAAGAAGAACTGCTGCAATTGGCGCAGCGTGCCTTGCAACAGTTGCCAGGTTTGCATGTGGCCGATGAGGCCTTGCAGACGCTGGCCGCGCATGCCGATGGCGATGCCCGCCGCCTGCTCAATACGCTGCAGCAGGTGCAGGTGGCTGCGCAGACGGCTTCGGTCGAACAGGTCGATGCGGCATTTTTGCAGCAGGTGCTGGGCGCGCAGGCACGGCGCTTTGACAAGGGCGGCGACCAGTTCTACGACCAGATCTCGGCCCTGCACAAATCGGTGCGCGGCTCTGATCCCGATGCGGCCTTGTACTGGTTGTGCCGCATGCTCGATGGTGGGGTCGATCCGCGCTATCTGGCGCGGCGCATTGTGCGCATGGCGTGGGAGGACATTGGCCTGGCCGACCCGCGCGCCATGCAGATCACGGGCGAAGCTGCAGCTACCTACGAGCGCCTTGGTTCGCCCGAGGGCGAATTGGCCTTGGCGCAAGCGGTGATTTATCTGGCCGTAGCGGCCAAAAGCAATGCCGGCTATATGGCCTACAACCAGGCGCGCGCCTTTGTGCGTGAGCACGGTACCGATCCGGTGCCGATGCATTTGCGCAATGCACCGACCAAGTTGATGCGCGAACTGGGCCATGGCAAAGATTACCGCTACGCGCACGAAGAGCAAGGCGCTTACGCGGCAGGCGAGCATTATTTTCCCGATGGCTTGCCGCAGCGCCCGAACTGGTACCGCCGGGTGGCGGGTGGGCTGGTGGCGAAGATTGCCGAAAAGCTGCAGAAATTGCGCAGGCTGGATGCGCAGCAGGACGAGGACGCTGGGCAGGAATAAGCCGTCCAAAACCGAATCCCTCAAAAAAATCGACCTGCTGCTGAAAGCTCAAGGCGGCTTACGTCGGGGGCTGCTTTTTGCGTTGGGCTGGCTGTGTTTTTTTGGGCTGCAAGTTTAGGGCAAACCCTTTGTGGTGGCGGGTTTATCTGCTTGGGCGCTTCGCTACAATCAACCCCCTTTGCCGTGGGTGGGGAATGCCCCGGTTGTTGTACCAGCAGCAACCCGGATATGCTTTGCCACTGGTGTCCCGTTTATGCTGTGCATGCACGCCCGGCGCGCAGGCAGCGGTCTATCCGGGTACGGGCTGCGCTGCCAGCCGCCGCCGGATATGGAGACTTTCAGACATGGAACAATTGCCTCAACAGATCGTCAACGGTCTTGTGCTCGGCTGCATGTACGCCTTGATCGCACTGGGCTACACCATGGTGTACGGCATCATCAAGTTGATCAACTTTGCCCATGGCGAGGTGCTGATGGTGGGTGCCATTACCAGTTGGATGACCATTGGCTGGATGAAAGAAGCCATGCCCAACCTCTCGGTCTGGCTGATGCTCTTTCTGGCCATCGTCATCTCTTGCGTGGTCTGCGCCCTGATCAACTACGCCATTGAGAAAATCGCCTACCGGCCCTTGCGCAACAGCCCCAAGCTGGCGCCGCTGATCACGGCCATTGGCGTGAGCCTGTTGCTGCAAACGCTGGCCATGATCATCTGGAAGCCGGCGCCCAAGCCCTTCCACCGTGTTTTTTCGCCGGTACCGTACAACTTCGGCCCCGTGTCGGTCACGATGCCGCAGGTGCTGATTCTGGTGGTGACGGTGGTGCTGTTGTCCATCCTCGTGTATCTGGTCAGCGGCACCAAAATGGGGCGCGCCATGCGCGCCACGGCCGAGAACCCGAAAGTGGCATCGCTCATGGGCGTCAAGCCGGATACGGTGATTTCGGCCACCTTCATGATTGGTGCGGCGCTGGCGGCCATTGCGGGCGTGATGAATGCGCTGTATTACGGCACCGTTTCGCACACCATGGGCTTTTTGCCCGGCATGAAGGCGTTTTCGGCCGCGGTATTCGGCGGCATCGGCA
This sequence comes from Allobrachymonas sp., assembly GCA_030538335.1. Taxonomy (GTDB): domain Bacteria; phylum Pseudomonadota; class Gammaproteobacteria; order Burkholderiales; family Burkholderiaceae_C; genus Brachymonas. The sequence goes on from JAUNUE010000136.1 coordinate 3,402, forward strand.
ACCTGCCGGGCGCCGTGCTTGGTGGCTTGCTGATGGGCCTGATCGAAACCATCGGCGGCTCTTACCTGGGGCCGATCACGGGTGGCATCCTCGGCAGCCATTACACCGACATCCTGTCGTTTGCGGTGTTGATCATCACCCTGGTGTTCCGCCCCACCGGCTTGCTGGGCGAGCGCGTGGCCGACCGGGCCTGAACCGAGGAGAACACGCATGCAAAAGAATATTCCCACGGGCAAGCTGGTGGCATTTGTGGCCTTGGGTATCGCCGTACTGGTGCTGCCCTTTGTGTTGCAGCCTTTTGGCAACGCCTGGGTGCGCATTGCCGACCTCACGCTGCTGTACATCATGCTGGCGCTGGGGCTGAACATTGTGGTGGGCTTTGCGGGTCTGCTCGACCTCGGCTACGTGGCCTTCTATGCCGTAGGCGCGTACCTGATGGGCTTGCTGGCCTCGCCGCACCTGACCGACAACTTTCCGGCGCTGGCAGCCATCTATCCTGACGGCCTGCACTTCAAACTCTGGCTGGTCATTCCGCTGGCGGTGGTGTTTGCCGCCATCACCGGCATCCTGCTGGGCATACCGGTGCTCAAGTTGCGGGGCGACTATCTGGCGATTGTGACGCTGGGCTTCGGTGAGATCATCCGCATCTTCATGAACAACCTCGATGCGCCGCTGAACCTGACCAACGGCCCCAAAGGCATCGGCCAGATCGAACCGGCGCATGTGTTTGGCCACCCCTTGTCGCGCTCCATCAAGCTGGGCGATTTCACCATCCAGTCGGTCACGCTGTACTACTACCTGTTCCTGGCGATGGTTTTGCTGGTAATTCTCGTGTCGTACCGCCTGCAAAACTCGCGTATCGGCCGCGCCTGGATGGCCGTGCGCGAAGACGAAATTGCCGCCAAGGCCATGGGGCTGAATACGCGCAACTTGAAGCTGCTGGCTTTTGGCATGGGCGCCTCGTTCGGCGGTATTGCGGGCGCCCTGTTCGGTGCCTTCCAGGGGTTTGTGTCGCCCGAGTCGTTCAACTTCATGGAATCGGTGATGATCGTGGCGATGGTGGTGCTGGGTGGCCTGGGGCATATCCCCGGCGTCATCGTCGGCGCCATCCTGCTGGCGGCCATGCCCGAGGTGCTGCGCTATGTGGCTGGCCCCGTGACCCAGGCCACGGGAGGGCGGATTGACCCCGCCATCTTGCGCCAGTTGTTGATTGCGCTGGCAATGATCTCGGTGATGCTGCTGCGTCCCCGGGGCTTGTGGCCTGCGCCGGAGCATGGCAAGGCGCTGGCGGGCGGCAATGGCGAAGGCGGCGGCCCCACGGTGCAGCCGCCTACCGCACAGCAAAACCCGTCCGGCGTGGATTCTCCGGTGGATGCGATTCCGGGCACCACCGATGTGCAACAGGATACGGTCAACCCGTGAAAGATGCAGCGATGAGCACACCCATTTTCCACGTCCAGAACGTTTCCAAACGCTTCGGTGGCTTGCAGGCCTTGAGCGATGTGCGTATGCGCATCGATCAGGGCCAGGTCTACGGGCTGATTGGCCCCAATGGCGCGGGCAAGACCACTTTCTTCAACGTCATTACTGGCCTGTACACGCCTGACAGCGGCACCTTCGAGCTGGGCGGCAAGCCCTACGAGCCAACGGCAGTGCACGAAGTAGCCGAAGCCGGTATTGCGCGCACTTTCCAGAACATCCGCCTGTTTGCCGAAATGACGGCGCTCGAAAACGTCATGGTCGGGCGGCACATCCGCACCAAATCAGGCGTGCTGGGGGCGGTGTTTCGCAGCGCAGGCTTCAAG
>JAUNUE010000137.1 GCA_030538335.1 Allobrachymonas sp.
AACATGAAAGGTCTTTCAGGATCTGGCAGGTTGCTGCAAAGATGTGACGCCGTGCTGCTCCGTATTGTGTCCGTTCCTGATGCGACTGGATGCCCCCATTGGCGCCTGCCTTGTACCCGGCTGCGCAAGCGGCTGGTTGTTGGTCTTGATTATTAGCCGATATCCACCATGCCCTCCTCTACCCTGAACCAGTTCCTGGAATCTGTCCATCAACGCGACCCCCACCAAAGCGAATACCTGCAAGCGGTGCGCGAGGTGCTTGAGAGCCTGTGGCCCTTTATCCAGCGCAACCCGCGCTACGCCAGCAACGCCCTGCTCGAGCGTCTGGTGGAACCCGAGCGCGTGATCCAGTTCCGCGTGTCGTGGATGGACGACAAGGGTAATGTGCAAGTGAACCGCGCCTTCCGCATCCAGCACAACAACGCCATCGGCCCCTATAAGGGCGGCATGCGCTTTCACCCATCGGTGAACCTGTCGATCCTCAAGTTTCTGGCGTTTGAGCAGACCTTCAAGAATGCGCTCACCACCCTGCCCATGGGCGGCGGCAAGGGCGGCTCCGACTTTGATCCCAAAGGCAAGAGCGACAACGACGTGATGCGTTTTTGCCATGCACTGATGAGCGAGCTGTACCGCCACATCGGCTCTGACGTAGACGTGCCCGCAGGCGACATTGGCGTGGGCGCGCGCGAAGTGGGCTTTATGGCCGGCATGATGAAAAAGCTCACGCACGATGCCTCGTGCGTGTTTACGGGGCGCGGCCTGAGCTACGGCGGCAGCCTGATCCGCCCTGAAGCCACGGGTTATGGCACTGTGTACTTTGCACGTGAAATGCTGCAGCGCAACGGCCAGTCGCTGGAAGGCAAAACCGTGTCCGTATCCGGCTCGGGCAATGTGTCGCAATACGCCATTGAAAAAGCCATGCAGTGCGGCGCCAAAGTGGTCACGGCATCCGACTCAAACGGTACCGTGGTAGACAAGGACGGCTTCACGCCCGAGAAGCTCGCAGCCCTGATGGAGTTGAAAAACGTCAAGCGCGGCCGCATCAGCGAATACGCAGAACAATTCAAACTGCAGTACGAGCCAGGCAAAACGCCGTGGCATGTGCCGGTGGACATTGCCCTGCCCTGCGCCACGCAAAACGAAGTATCGCTGGACGACGCCAACACACTGATCAAGAACGGCGTGCAGTGCGTGGCCGAAGGGGCCAACATGCCCAGTACGCTGGAGGCGATGACGGCCTTTGTTTCGTCAGGCAAGGTGCTGTACGCACCGGGTAAGGCCAGCAACGCGGGCGGCGTGGCCGTGTCGGGGCTGGAAATGGCGCAAAGCTCGCAACGCCGCTACTGGAGTGCCGAAGAGGTTGACGCAAAACTGCTCGCCATCATGCAAGACATCCACGCCAACTGCGTGCGCTACGGCTGCGACAACGGCAACGACTGCGGCACCGGCCCGGTCAACTACGTCAACGGCGCCAACATTGCCGGTTTTGTGAAAGTGGCCGACGCCATGTTGATGCAGGGCGTGTGCTGATGCGCGTATGATGATCAGCACATGACAAGCGTGGCAGCCAAAATGCAAGCTGCCCGCTTGGTCCTATATCCATCGGGGAATCCACCATGCGCCGTTTGTGCGTCCTGTTCAGCATTGTTGTCATTTCTGCTTTATTGAGCGCCTGCAACCAGCAACCGGCAACTTCAGCGCCCGCCACAACGGCTGCGCTGCCTGAGAATACAAGCCCCCCGGTGGGTGGCAATTTGCCCGTTGCCAGCTTTACCGACGCGCAATTGCAAGAGCGCTGGAACCGGCTGGCCAACACCATGCAAATGGAAAAACTGGTTTTGCACAACTGCCAGCCTGTTCCGGCACCCTCTGGCCAAAGCATCACCCGCTGCCACAGCGCCGCCAAAAGCGTGGTCTATTTCGTGCGCACGGCCGACAAGGTGACGCAGGTGCAATTCACCTCGATCATCGGCATGTTCAGTGTGAAACTCGACGAAATTGTCAAATTCATGGTGCGCTACCTGCATGACGGCACCCACGGCGATGACATCACACTGCACCGGCAGTTCATAGAGAATGCCTCGAACAACAAAAAATTCTGTGTCCCTTCGCCCGTTACGCAATCGCAGATGTGCTATTTGCTGGGCGACAACAGCTACGGGGTAGAAATCCGCTGATACCCGCTTGCTGCCTCTTGTTTTTACAAGGGCAGTTGGGCAGAAAACTTCTTGCGCTCCAAGCTGAAGAACGAGCGCACATTGCGCACATTGGCATCTTGCGTAAGCAGGCGCTGGCTGAACGCCATGAACGCGGGCATGTCGGCCACGGTCACTACCAGCACACAATCAGGCCCTGGAGAAGTGCGGTAGCACTGCTGCACCGCCGCGTCGGCCACCGCGCGCGCCGCAAAAGCTGCCTGCTGTTCTTCCGATTGCACATCCAGCGTCACCTCGACAATCGCCGTCAACCCCGCACCTGTTACGCGCTTGAGCGCATCAGGATTGAGGATGCTCACGGTGCGCTCGATCAGCCCCAGATCATGCAAACGCCGTACGCGCCGCAAACACGTCGCAGGCGAAACGTGGCAATGCGCCGCCAGCTCCTGATTGCTCAGGCTGGCATCATTTTGCAGTTGCTGCAGGAGACGCCTGTCTATGTCATCCAGCACAAGCTCCCCTTCTCCTGACGTAATCATTTATTTCTTGAAAACGATAAAAATGAAATATTCAAGCAAAAAATCCTATTTGAGAAATTTTATTGCGTTTTTCTAATTTTTTTGACCGCATCTTTCTTTTATTAGGATATACCATTGCGGACTGCTGGATGTGCCCTCATGGCAGATCTCAACCTTACAACCAGGATTTTCCGGAGAACAAAAAAGCATGTGTGGCATCGTCGGCGCGGTAGCGCAAGAAAACGTGGTTCCCTTTTTGGTACAGGGATTGCAGCGGCTGGAATACCGGGGCTACGACTCCTGCGGCGTGGCCGTATGGAGCGATGGCCTGCAACGCGCACGCAGCACCGCACGCGTGGCCGAATTACAAGAGCAAGTACAGCGCGACCAGTTGCAAGGCTATACCGGCATTGCCCATACGCGCTGGGCTACACACGGCGCACCCGCCGTCCACAACGCCCATCCGCATTTCAGCCACGGCCCTGGCGTGGATGCCGGCAACAGCGGCGGCAAACCAGGACGTATCGCGCTGGTACACAACGGCATCATCGAGAACCACGAAGCCCTGCGCGCCATGCTGCAAGACAGGGGCTATGTCTTTGCGAGCCAGACCGATACCGAAGTCATCGCCCATCTGATCGACTCGTTTTACAACGGCGACCTGTTTGAAGCCGTCAAGGCGGCGCTGGCACAACTGCACGGCGCGTATGCCGTGGCCGTGATTTGCCGCGACGAGCCGCAACGCATCGTCGGTGGCCGAGCAGGCTCGCCGCTTGTGCTGGGCATAGGCAGCGAAGGCAGCACCTATCTGGCCAGCGACGCCATGGCACTGGCGGGCGTGACCGACCAGATCGTCTACCTTGAAGAAGGCGACGTGGTGGACGTACAACTGGGCAAATACTGGATCGAAAACAAGGGCCAGCGCCTGAGTACAAGTGCGCGCCCGGTAAGAACCGTACATGCGCACAGCGGCGCGGCTGAACTCGGCCCCTATCGCCACTATATGCAAAAGGAAATTTTCGAACAGCCACGCGCACTGGCCGATACGCTGGAAGGCATCCACGCCATCGTGCCCGAGTTGTTTGGCGATGGTGCCTACAGCGTCTTCAAAGACATTGACCGGGTGCTGGTTCTCTCTTGCGGTACCAGCTATTACAGCGGCTGCGCCTTCAAATACTGGCTGGAAGACATGGCCAAAATTCCCTGTGAAGTGGAAATTGCCAGCGAATACCGCTACCGCACCAGCGTGCCCAACCCACGTACCCTGGTCGTTACCATCAGCCAAAGTGGCGAAACCGCCGATACCCTGTCGGCCCTGCGCCATGCGAAGTCACTGGGCATGACGCAAACACTCACCATCTGCAACGTTGCCACCAGCGCCATGGTGCGTGAATGCAAACTGGCCTACGTCACCCGCGCCGGTGTAGAGATTGGCGTGGCATCGACCAAAGCCTTTACCGCCCAACTGGCTGGCCTGTTTTTGCTCACACTCGCACTGGGTGGTGTCAAAGGTACCATTTCTGAAGAGCAACAGGCCCAGCACCTCAACCAGATGCGCCACCTCCCCATGGCTGTGCAGGCCGTGCTGGCGCTGGAGCCGCACCTGGTGCAATGGGCCGAGCGTTTTTCCAAAAAGGAAAACGCCCTGTTCCTCGGTCGTGGCGTGCACTTTCCCATTGCACAAGAAGGCTCACTCAAGCTCAAGGAAACCAGCTACATCCACGCCGAAGCCTACCCGGCTGGCGAACTCAAACACGGCCCGCTGGCACTGATCACGGCCGCCATGCCCGTGGTCATAGTCGCGCCCAACAATGCCTTGATAGAAAAACTCAAAAGCAATATGCAGGAAATACACGCCCGTGGCGGAGAGCTGTATGTATTGGCCGATGCCGACACCAACATCGAGCGCGCCGAAGGCATCCATGTCTTGCCCATGCCCGAATACTATGGCGCCCTGAGTCCCATCCTGCACGCAGTGCCGCTGCAACTGCTCGCCTACCACACCGCCTGCGCCAAAGGCACGGATGTAGACAAACCCAGGAATTTGGCGAAAAGTGTGACGGTTGAATAACCGTCACACTTTATGGCGCGACGCGCCATACCCGCAGGGTCGCCAAAACCTGGGTTTGGTGGTCACTCATTTCGCGAAGCGAAGTGAGGTGACCACACAAGCCTCGCGTTACCTCTCAAACTGTTGAGATCTAGCAGCGCGTCAGCGCTGTGCCGAAGGCAGCCAGATAGCTTGGGGCGGAACAAACATACCGAAGGCATGTGTGTGGAGACCACAATCCCGACACCCCTATGCAGCCAACTACCCCAGAAAAACTGACTTTTCAAGCGGTGCGCCAGCACCTGCTGGCACAGCCAGCGTCTGGGTTTGGTGGTCACTCATTTCGCGCAACAAAGTGATGTGACCACACACTATCCCCCAATCGGCAACACCTTTTTCCCCGTCAACGCCTGGTGTTCGCGCAAGGCAAAGCGGTCGGTCATGCCCGCAATGTAGTCCGCCACTGCGCGTTCCTTGTCA
>JAUNUE010000138.1 GCA_030538335.1 Allobrachymonas sp.
GCCTATCTGGGCGTGCTGGTCGATGACCTGATCACCAAAGGCGTGACTGAACCCTACCGCATGTTCACCAGCCGCGCCGAATTTCGCCTGCAACTGCGCGAAGACAATGCCGACATGCGCCTGACCGAAACAGGCCGCAAACTGGGGCTGGTGGACAATGCACGTTGGGAGGCATTCAGCCGCAAACGCGATGCTGTTTCACGTGAAACAGAACGCCTCAAATCCACTTGGGTCAATCCGCGCAATCTGCCTGTGGCCGAATCCGAGCGGGTACTCGGCAAAGCCATTGAACACGAGTACAACCTGTTTGACCTGCTGCGCCGCCCCGATGTGGCGTATGCGGAGTTGATGACAATGGATGGTGGCAAGTACGCCAGTGCTGATGTTTCACGTGAAACACTGGGCGATCTGCAGCCATCTGTGGTCGAGCAGGTGGAAATCGCCGCCAAATACGCAGGCTACATCCACCGCCAGCGCGACGAGGTGGAGCGCGCCGCGCATTACGAAAGTCTCAAGCTGCCGTCGGAGCTTGACTATATGCAGATACCTGCGTTGTCGATCGAAGTGCGGCAAAAGCTGCAAAAGTACCGGCCCGAAACCCTGGGGCAGGCCAGCCGTATTTCAGGCGTTACCCCTGCGGCTATCTCGTTGTTGCTGGTGCATTTGAAGAAGGGCGGGTTCAAGGGGTTTGCAATAGCAGGGCAGGCGGTGTGATGCACCCGCTATCCGTCTCCTTGGTTCAGGGCACCCAATCGCTCGGCCTGTCGCTTATCGAAAAGCAACACCAGCAGTTGCTGGCCTACCTCGATCTGCTGGCCAAGTGGAACAAAACCTACAACCTTACGGCGCTGCGTGACCCGGCGGAAATGCTCACCCACCATCTGTTGGACAGCCTCTCAATCATCGCGCCCTTGCAGCGCCACACGGAGGGCAGGCCAATTCAACTGCTGGATGTAGGCAGCGGCGGCGGTTTGCCGGGAGTGGTGATTGCCATCTGTTGTCCTGAAATCCAGGTGACGTGCGTGGATGCCGTCGCCAAGAAAGCAGCCTTTGTCCAGCAGGCGGCGGGCGTCTTGACCTTGCCTAATTTGCGCGGCCTGCATGCGCGGGTGGAAAAAGTCAGCAATACGTTCGAGGTGGTTGCCTCACGAGCCTTTGCCTCTTTACCCGACTTTACGGCCTGGTCGGCGCAGACTTTGGCAGAAGAAGGAGTCTGGTTGGCGATGAAAGGCAGGCATCCCGCGGAAGAGATTGTGGCTTTGCCTGCATCGGTAGATGTGTTTCACGTGGAACAATTGCGTGTGCCGGGGCTTGACGCTGAGCGGTGCCTGGTCTGGATGCGCAAGGTTTGAATAAAAATACGGGCGTGGATTATCAAATACGCATAGCGTTGCCTTGCGCCACAAGATGAAGTGTCCCGTCAGCCGGGCATCATTTGTGCCAAATGCTGGATGGATGAGCGGGTAGCTTTGTCTTGTGCTCGCCTCGTTTGTGGCGCTGGAAACGACATAGGATGTGTAGCTGATGCGGTACAGAACCGCAGAAAGGACATCATGGACACCACCCTCGCGCAGCGGGCCACCGGGTTTTTGCAAATGACGGCGGCAGGCCAGGTGCGCGCTGCTTACGACCGCTTTGTGGCAGAAGATTTTGTGCACCACAACGCCTGGTTCAAAAGCGACCGGGCATCGTTGCTGCTGGCGATGGAGCAAAGCGCCGAGGCAGAACCCAACAAGGCCTTTGCCATAAAGCAGGTCATTGCCGAGGGCGATCGTGTGGCCGTGTATTCGCATCTGCAGCGGATGGAGGCGGGCAAGGAATACGCTGTCATGCACATTCTGCGGTTTGACAACGGCAAGATCGTGGAGATGTGGGATATGGGTCAGGAAATTCCGCCCGATTCGCCCAATATTCTGGGCATGTTCTGATAGCTGCCAGAACAAGAAAGAGCCAAATTTCTGCTCTACATAGAGAATAAACGCATACTTGATGCGTTGACAAAACCACGCCGGAACCCCAATCATGGCCACCGACCCGTCGTTTGTTGAATACGTCGCAGAACAATCCGGGCTGGGCGACCGGTTGACCACCAGGAAGATGTTTGGTGAATACGCGCTGTACCTGGGTGGCAAGGTCGTTGGCTTTGCCTGCGACAACAGCGTCTTCATCAAGCCGCTGCAAGCCACAGAACACCTGACGCAACCGTTGCCCAAGCGGCCTCCGTACCCCGGTGCCAAGCTCTATCCGGTTGCCGATGAGTGGCTCGACGACACGGAACGGTTCCAGCAACTGCTGCTGGCTACAGAAGCCGCCGCGCCTTTGCCTAAACCAAAAACAGGCAAAAAGAAGGTAGCTTGATCGCACTTGAAACCTGCGCTAGTGGCAAGCGTGGATATTTTATTGCCTTCCCGCTGGAGGGAGGAAAACAAGGGCTACGCAGCCACGCGCCAGACGATCAAGCCAGCCCCATCAGGTCCAGTGTGGGCGGCGATGACGGGGGTCATTGACGTGGAGCGCCAGCTTTTCGCCGGGAAATGATCGCCCAGCAAATCCTGCAGCAGGTGGTTGGTGCTTTCGACGCCAAACTTGATCATATGGACGCGGTAGTGCCCGCTGTTGGCGTAATCATGAGCGGAATTGATCATGGCCTCCAGGGCGCGTTCCAGTGTGCGCACCTTGGCGTGTGGCGTGATGGCGCCGTCCGTCATTTGCAGCACTGGGCGCATCTGCATCAGATTGCCGATAAAGCCCGCCGCGGCCGAAAGACGCCCCGATTTGACGAGGTAATCGAGCTTGCCTACCGTCATGAAAGCGGCCTGCTGGCTGCGCATCAGCATCAGTTGGCTCATGATGCCCGGTATTTTCTGGTTTTGTTTCAAGGCCCGCTCAGCCTCCAACGCCAGGCGCGCTTCTCCGTAGGCGGCGATACGGGTATCGAATACCCAAATCTGCAGTTTGTCCTTGAACATGGGGGCGACAGACCGCACGAGGTCATAGGTCTGGCTGATCTTCGATGAAAGTGCAGTACCAGCGCCTGCTCGTAGCCCTCATCAACCAGTTGTTTGAAAAAGGCCACCACTTCTGCTTGCGTAGGAGGTGATGTGGTTGCCAGGTTGCCCGGATTGCGGATCATCCATTTGTGGAAGTCCTCAGCGTGAAGATCAACCCCGTCGCGGTAGTCATATCCCTGCATCTGTATGTGCAAGGGCAGGATGCGGATGTCGTGGGGTTCGGGCCAATGGGCAAGCCCGCTCGTGGAAGCGCAGACAACTACGGATCGTGTCATGGAAAACCTGAATTTGGTTGGTGGCAGTTTTCCGATCCATGCGGGAGAACTGCAACGCAAAATCAGGTCGGAGCGAACTGCATGATTTTGGTGGAAAAACAAACAGGTGCTGATATCTTAGTAAAAGATGAATGATTTTTGACATAAGTGTGAAATATTTACGATGTTTATGGAACAACACGGGTTGGCCAGAATGTTGTCATGCAACTGCCACATGAGGTACACAAATGGCAGGCCATGCTCGAAGCTTGCGCACACGCGAGACCGGGCAGATTTTCAGAGAGTGCCGCAGCGATGCGGTAAAGTCCGGCCTTGCGCTTTTCCATCACCGCGCCCAGTTGCGCCTGTTCTTGCCATGCCGCCCATCGAATACCTTTTGCTGTTTGCCGCCCTCGGTTGTGTGGTGGGTTTCATGGCGGGCCTGCTGGGCATTGGCGGTGGCGGTATTGCCGTACCTTCGCTCACGGCCCTGTTCCTGTCGATGGGCGTAGCCAAGGGCGAGGTGGTGCATCTGGCATTGGGCACGTCGATGGCGGCGATGATCGTGACGGCGTTTTCGAGCATGCGCAGCCACTCGAAACGCGGCAATGTGCTGGTGCCGATCGTCAAGGCGCTGGCACCGGGCATCATCGTGGGCACCTTTGCGGCCACGTTTCTTGCAGCGAAGCTCCCGGCGCGGGCGCTGGCGATTTTTTTCGCGGCGTTCATGGCGTTTGCGGCGTTCCAGATGTTCCGTGGTACGCCGCCGGGTGACGGCTCGCGCCAATTGCTGCCCGCGCCGTGGTTGTTTGGCGGCGGCTTGCTGATCGGCGCGGTCTCGGCTCTGGTGTCGATTGGCGGCGGCTCGCTGACCGTGCCGTTTCTCAACTGGCAGTCGGTCGATATCAGAAAAGCCATCGGCACCTCCAGCGCCGTGGGTTTTCCCATCGCCATTGCGGGCACCGTGGGCTATGCCATCAACGGCGCCATGGCGGCGGGGCAGGCCAGCAGCCAGCCGCTCACGGCCGGGTTTGTCTATCTGCCTGCGGCCCTTTTGCTCGCCAGCGGCAGCTTTTTCATGGCACCTGTGGGGGCCACGGTGGCGCAGAAGATGCAGGTGGCGCCGCTCAAGCGCCTGTTTGGCCTGCTGCTGCTGGGCCTGAGCCTGCGGATGCTGTTCTCGGTGCTGTGAACGGCTCTGGCCACACGGGCAATCCATAACCCGGCATGGCCCGGCTGCGTGTTACGCTTGCAAGCACCGCACGCGTTGACCGAAAGCCCTTGCATGACTGAACCTGCCGCCCCCAGAACCACCACGCTCACGGTGCTGATGACGCCCGACATGGCCAATTTTTCGGGCCATGTGCATGGCGGCGCCATTTTGCGCCTGCTCGATCAGGTGGCCTATGTCTGCGCGGCGCGCTATTCGGGCCGCTATGTGGTCACGGCTGCGGTCGACCAGGTCACTTTCCGCGCGCCGGTGCATGTGGGCGAGCTGGTCACTTTTCTCGCCTCGGTCAATTTCACCGGCATCACGTCCATGGAAGTGGGTGTGCGCGTAGAGGCCGAAAGCGTGCGCGAACGCACCTCGCGCCATGTGATGACGTGTTATTTCACCATGGTCTCGGTAAACGAAGAAGGCCACCCCATCAAGGTCACACCCATTCAGGCCGAAACGCCCGACGAAAAACGCCGCTGGGCCGCCGCGCAGTTGCGCCGTGCCTTCCGCAAGGAGATCGAACAGCGCAGCCTCGAAATCCGCCAACACCCCGAAGATTTTCTGGATGCGGCCAAGGAGTAGCGCGGGGCTTGTACCCACCGGCACTCCTTCCCGATCGATTATTTATCCAAGGAAAACCCCCGGCTTTGCCGGGGGACTGCCAAGGTTTGAC
>JAUNUE010000139.1 GCA_030538335.1 Allobrachymonas sp.
ACGGCAGCGGCATGCACGTGCACCAGTCGATCTGGAAGGGCGGCAAGAACCTGTTTGCAGGCAATGGCTACGCGGGTTTGAGCGATTTTGCGCTGTACTACATCGGCGGCCTGATCAAGCATGCGCGGGCGCTCAATGCCATTACCAACCCCGGCACCAACAGCTACAAACGCCTGGTGCCGCACTTTGAAGCGCCGGTAAAACTGGCCTATTCCAGCCGCAACCGCTCGGCTTCGATCCGCATTCCGCACACCTCCAGCGACAAGGCTCGACGCGTGGAAGCGCGTTTCCCCGATCCGCTGATGAACCCATATCTGGGCTTTGCCGCGTTGCTGATGGCCGGGCTGGACGGTGTGGAAAACAAGATCCACCCTGGCGAAGCGGCGGCCAAAGACCTGTACCACCTGCCGCCCGAAGAAGACAAGCTGGTGCCCACGGTGTGCCACAGCCTGGAGCAGGCGCTGGAAGCGCTAGACCAAGACCGCGCCTTCCTCACCAAAGGGGGTGTGTTCAGCGACAGCATGCTCGATGCCTATATCGAACTCAAGATGAGCGAAGTAACCCGTGTGCGCATGGTGCCGCACCCGGTCGAATTCGAGATGTATTACACACTTTGAGCGGCAGTACAGCCTGGCACGGGGGTGCCAGGCCACGGAAGAGGCAGAAATTTCTCACACAAATGGTGATTTAGACACCAAAGTGTCGCTTTTCCGTGAAAAGTGCCGTTACAACTCTTGGCATCTTCAGGGCTTTACGGGATACTGATCCTCCCACATATAAGGTGGAGACAGCGTCCGCATCGGTACTTGCAAACCGACTTGTGCTGCATGTGGAGAGTTGAAGGACGTACCATGAAATCAGCAAAAAATTCCATCGTCGTGGCCGGTGTCTTACTGGTAATGGGCACGGTTGCAACCCCTGTTGGCGCCCAGCAGGTATACCGTTGCGGTGCCGAATACACCAATAACCGCGCCCGTATTGCGCAAGGTGGCTGCACGCCCTTGACCACCGGCAACCTCACGGTCGTGCGCGCAGGTGCGCGTGCCCCGCAGGTGGCGCGTACCTCCACCACCGTGGCCCGGCGCACGCCTGCAGCAACGCCCGCAGCGGCTCCGCAACGTGTGGTCGACAGTGCCCAGCGTGCCCGTGATGAGGGTGCAAAAGGCATTCTGCAGATGGAACTCGACAAGGCCAACCAGCGCCTGGCCGAGCTGCAAAAGGAATACAACAACGGCACGCCCGATAAACTCGGCCCTGAAACGAAGAACCACCAGAAATACCTGGATCGCGTGGCCGAGCTCAAATCGAGCATTGCCCGCACCGAAAGCGATATCGTCGGCATTCGCCGCGAACTGGGTCGCGCAGGCGGTTAAAAGCCGCGGCGGTGTGCCACCGACCCTGACACCTTTGCTCCAATATTTCAAACAAGCGTAACAGGAAGCGTGCACGGCCTCCCCCATAATGGCGGGATGGATACGTCCCACCCCAAACGCCGCCCCAAACTCTTTTCCATGATCCGCGAATTCCACCTCGCGGACTGGTTTACCTTGGCCAACGCCATCAGCGGTGTTGGCTCCCTGTTTGCCACCATCTCGTATATCCAGACGCACGAAGTCGTGCATATCTATTACGCCTGTGCGCTGGTGGTAGCGGCTTTTGCCTTTGATGTGCTGGATGGGCGTGTGGCGCGCTGGCGCCACGAGTCTTCGCCTCTGGGGCGCGAGCTGGATTCGCTGGCCGATGTGATTTCGTTTGGCGTGGCGCCTGCCGTGATCGCCTACGGCTGCGGCATGCAGGGTTTGTGGGACCGCATCGTGCTGGGCTATTTTGTCGCTTGCGGGGTGTCACGTCTGGCGCGTTTCAACGTTACCGCAGACGCCTTGTCCGAAGGCACTGGCAAGGTGAAGTACTTTGAGGGCACGCCCATTCCCAGTTCCCTGTTGCTGGTGTTTGTGATGTGGGTGGCGGCAGCCATAGGGGCGATAGGCCCCGGTGTTTGGGGGGGCAACGTCAAATTTCTGGGTTATACGCTGCACCCCTTGGTGTTGCTGTTTGCCCTGTCGGGGTCGTTGATGATCAGCCGTTTGCGCATCCCCAAGTTTTGAATTTTCATGGATAAAAAAAACCGCGCCAGAGGGCGCGGTTTTTTGTGGGTATATGCACAAGCGTTATTTGTTGTACACCTCAAACTTGAAGTATTTGTCGGCCAGGGTCTTGTAGGTGCCGTTGGCGCGAATGGCATCAAACGCCTTGTTCAGCTCGTCGGCCAGGGCGGTGTCTTCCTTGCGCACGGCAAAGGCAGTGCCTGCACCCAGGATGTCTTCGTCGGCCGAGTTGGGAACCGGCGTGCCTACGGATTCAAACCCCTTGTCTGGAGATGAGCCGTCGACCAGATGCGTGACCACACCGCCGTCGGCAAACACGGCTTTCAGGCGACCGGTGCCCAGATCGTTGATGGCGTCTTCAATGCTCTTGTAGCGTTTGATCTTGGCGTCGGGGAAATGCTTGGTGGCATAGGTGTCTTGTACCGTACCTTGCTGCACGCCCAGATCTACGCCTTTCAAACCGGCAGGCGTGGTGTCCAGCGTAGAGCCTGTTTTGCCCACAAACAGGCTGGGTGTGGACCAGATCATTTGCGTGAACAACACGACTTTGGCGCGGTCAGGCGTGACGCTCATCGAAGAGGCGATCACGTCGTACTTCTTGGCTTGCAGGGCGGGAATGATGCCGTCCCAGTTCTGGTTGGTGAATGTGCACTTGGCCTTCATCTCTTCGCACATGGCCTTGGCCAGATCAATATCAAAACCGATGATCTCGCCGTTGGCGGCGGTGCTTTCAAACGGCGGATACGTGGCGTCGCTGCCAAATCGGATGGTTCTTTCTGGTGCCGCTACCGAGGCGGGCGCGCTGGCAACGCTTGCAGGTTCGCTGGCTGCAGTGGTCTTGGGTGCTTCAGGAGCGGGCTTGGTGCAGGCGCCAAGCGCAAAAACCAGACCCAGGGCGGCGGTTTTGGTGATATGGGACAGATGCATACGGTTCTCTCCATAAAGTGATTTGCCCAAACCTGTCAACGGCTTGTAAGCAAGGGCACCAGTATAGAGCGGCAGCAAGCCGTTTGGCCGGAAACCGGGCTTGCCGGAATCGGTGTTTCTACCCCTGATCGGGCTGGTATGCCAGGCGCACATAAATGGGCGCATAGCTTTCAGCCTGGGTGATGTCGATCAAGGTTTCTTTCGCCAGTTCGAGCAGGGCGATAAAGGTAACCACCATCACCGCCACGCCACGGCCGGGGTCAAACAGGTCTTCAAACGCCATGAAGCGCTGGCCCTGCAGGCGTTTGAGCATCTGGCTCATGTGTTCGCGCACGCTGAGCTCTTCGCGTGTGATGCGGTGCCGCTGCACCAGCCGCGCACGCTGCAGAATCTCCATCCACGCCTGTTGCAACTCGTCGATCGACACGTCAGGCAGGCGCTGCTGCACGGTGCCGTGCTCGGCTACCACCACCTGCGTGCGGAAAAAGTCGCGCCCTGCCAGTGGCATTTGCTGGAGTTGCTGCGCAGCCAGCTTGATCTGCTCGTATTCGCGCAGGCGGCGCACCAGCTCGGCGCGGGGGTCTTCGGGTTCTTCGCCGTCGGCTGATTTTTTGGGTGGCAGCAGCATGCGCGATTTGATCTCGATCAGCATCGCGGCCATCAGCAGATACTCAGCCGCCAGCTCCAGGTTGCGGCTGCGGATCTCTTCGACGTAATCGAGGTACTGGCGGGTCAACGCCGCCATGGGAATGTCGAGGATGTTGAAGTTCTGCTTGCGAATCAGGTACAGCAACAGATCCAGCGGGCCCTCAAAGGCCTCCAGAAAAATCTCCAGCGCATCGGGCGGAATGTACAGATCCCGCGGCACCGAGAACAACGGTTCGCCATAGAGCCGCGCCACCGCCACGTTATCGACGACTTCGGGCACGGTGCTCGCCAGCGCCGGATCGTCAAGCAGGGTCAAATCGGTAGACATGCAGGCGCAGTGTGCAGGCGAGAGTCAAAAGGCACCCGTCAGAGTGCCGTTTTCGGGTGGGTGGCGTACACGTAGCCTTGCATGGGCACTTTGGCTTTGGTAAAACCCTGCTGCATGGCGCGGGCGGCCATTTCTGGTTCCCAGTAAATGTCGTGTCCGGCGATCTGGCGCTCTTCAAGCGAGGCGTCCTTGCGTTTGAGATCTTCCAGAAACTCGCCAGTCTCGGAAATGTAATCGGGGCGACGCAACAGATGCATACTGAAACACTCCAGTTTGGGTCAACAGGTACAGCAAACCTACAATGCTCCGCATTCTAGCCCGACCGGGCGATTACACAGGGGAGCATGGATATGGTTCTGGAGCAACGCGGTGGATATGGTTTGCGTGGCAAGTGCAAACTGTTGGCAGCGGGGGTACTGGCTGGGGCGTTGTTGCTGCTGTCGGCCTGCGACCAGGATCGCCTTGCCAATACCCAGCCTGGCCTGTCGACCGAGCAGGAAGTGCTGGCGCAATGGGGCCAGCCGGAACGCGTGTGGACGGATGCGCAGGGCCAGCGCGTGCTGGAATACAGCCGCCAGCCCAATGGTGCTGAAAACTACATGATCACCATCGGCCCGGATGGCAGGGTGGTGACCTTGCAGAACGTGCTCACGCGCGAGAATTTTGTACGCATCCAGCCCGGCATGCATATGGAAGAGGTGCGCAGACTGCTCGGCCGCCCGGCCAGCGCGGTGCCCTACGATCTGAAGGGCGAGATTGTTTACCAATGGCGCTGGCGTGAAGGCACGGGCGGCGCGCCGTTCAAGCTGTTCATCGTTACGACGGATCGGCAGTTCATCGTCAAGCGCGTGGAACAGGCCGATGCGCCGACGCATAGCGAACAACGCAATCGCTAAAAGCGTTCAATCTCAGTGAATCCGCAGCCCTGGCGTCGCACCCGGCCAGGGTTCGAGTACATAGATACCGGGGTTGGCTTTTTCATCGCCATGGCTCGCGGCCAACACCATGCCTTCGCTCACGCCAAACTTCATCTTGCGCGGCGCGAGGTTGGCAACCAGCACGGTGAGTTTGCCTGCCAGTTGTTCAGGTTGGTACATGCTGGCAATGCCGCTGAAGACGTTGCGCGTTTTGGTC
>JAUNUE010000140.1 GCA_030538335.1 Allobrachymonas sp.
CCTTCACGAGTGATGGGGTTGGTGGTGTCGGCTGCGCCGCCCATCAGCGCATCCCACTGTGCAAGCGTCCAGGGCGTGTGCCAGGCCGCACGCCCGACCATCACGGCATCGACCTGCTGCCAATGCTGAGCAATGGCTTCTGCCGTAGCCACACCGCCTTTGAGCGTGATATGCAACTGCGGAAAATCGCGTTTCAACTGGTACACCACCTCATAGCGCAGCGGTGGAACGGTGCGGTTTTCGTGCGGGCTCAGGCCCTGCAACCAGGCGTTGCGTGCATGCACGATGAAGTGCCTGCAACCCGCATCGGCCAACGCGCCGACAAAATCACGCACCAGCGCGTAGCTTTCGTCCTTGTCCAGCCCGATGCGGTGCTTTACGGTGATGGGCACACGCTGCACCGCATCCTGCATGGCTTTGATGCAATCGACCACGAGTTGCGGCTCGCGCATCAGGCAGGCACCAAACGCCCCTTTTTGCACGCGGTCGCTCGGGCAGCCGCAGTTGAGGTTGATTTCGTCGTAGCCCCATTGCTCGCCCATGCGGGCACTTTCGGCCAGCATGGCAGGGTCGCTGCCGCCAAGTTGCAGTGCCACGGGGTGTTCTTCAACGTTGTAGCGCAGGTGGCTCTCGGCTGCGCCCCGGCAAATCGCGCCCATATTGATCATTTCGGTGTAGAGCAGCGCCTGTTTGCTCAGCAGCCGCCAGAAGTAACGGGCATGGCGGTCAGACACATCAAGCAAGGGCGCAGTGGCAAGGCGCGGGCGGGGAGACAAGGGCATGGCAAAAGTGTAAGGGCAAATCCGGAGTTCACCGCATGCCGCCCGACCAACAGAGGCGCTACGATGCGTGAAACGACCGTGCTTTTCACGCTTTATTTCACACCATGAAGCCATTCACTTTTGAGACCACGCCCAAAATCATCTGCGCATCGGGTGCCAGCCAGCAACTCGGCGAGGTGGCGCGCAGCCTGGGCATGCGGCATGCGCTGCTGGTGAGCGACGCCCACATCATTCAGGCGGGGCTGCTCGAACCCGCGCTGGCTGCCCTGGCGCAAGAGGGTATTGCCAGCACCGTGTACGGTGAGGTGCAGGCCGACCCGCCCGAAGCCGTTGTGCTGGCGGCAGTGGAACAGGCGCAGCAGGCAGGCATTGATGGTGTGATCGGATTTGGCGGCGGCAGTTCGCTCGATACGGCCAAGCTGGTGGCTTTGCTGGCGCGCAGCCCGCAGGCTTTGCCCGATATCTACGGCGTGGGCCTGGCACAAGGCACACGCTGGCCACTGGTGCAGGTGCCCACCACGGCAGGCACGGGGTCGGAAGTGACGCCCATAGCCATCGTCACCACGCCCAGCCAGGAGAAAAAAGGCGTGGTCTCGCCCCAGCTCTACCCCGATGTGGCGGTGCTGGACAGCCTGCTCACGCTGGGTTTGCCGCCCGCCGTAACCGCCATGACAGGCGTGGACGCCATGGTGCATGCGATTGAAGCCTTTACCAGCCGCCACAAAAAGAACATCGTCTCAGATACGCTGGCGGTGCAGGCCCTGCAACTGCTGTACAACAACCTGCCGCTGGTGCTGGCCAATGGTCACAACTCCGAAGCGCGGCAGGCCATGCTGCTGGGTTCGTTGCTGGCGGGCATGGCCTTTGCCAATGCACCCGTGGGCGCAGTCCACGCACTGGCCTACCCCTTGGGCGGGCATTACCACTTGCCGCACGGCCTGAGCAACTCGCTGGTCTTGCTGCCGGTGCTGCGCTTCAACCTGCCAGCCGCCGAAAAAGCCTACGCGCAACTCGGCCGCGCCATCGTGCCCGCCAGCGCCCCGCTGGATGATGCCCAAGCCGCGCAAGCCTTCATCACCGCCATGGCAGAACGTGTGGCCACCATGCCCTACGCGCAAAACCTGCAAGCGGCAGGTGTGAAAAAAGACGACCTGCCCATGCTGGCGCAAGATGCCATGCAGGTGCAGCGCCTGCTCGTCAACAACCCGCGTGACGTGGATTATGACGATGCGCTGGCTCTGTACAACGAGGCATACGCCTGACCACCACCATGCAAAAAGAGCTCAACCGCTATCTGCAGCGCAGTGATTTTTTGCACTTTCAGCGCATCCCTACGCGCTGGATGGACAACGACATCTACGGCCACGTCAACAATGTGCACTACTACAGCTACTTCGACACCGCTGTGAACCAGTACCTGATCGAGCAAGGCGTGCTCGACATCCATGGCGGCGACACAGTGGGCTTTGTGGTGGAGACTTCATGCAGCTATTTCCAGCCGCTGGCGTTTCCTGATGCGGTCGATGCGGGCATCCGCGTTGCGCGCCTGGGCAACACCAGCGTGCGCTATGAGGTGGGCCTGTTCCGCAATGACGAAACCACCGTTGCCGCGGCAGGCTATTTCATCCATGTATATGTGGATCGCGCCAGCGGCAAACCTGTAACCGTTCCCCAGGCTACACGCGATGTGCTGGCAAGCATTGCCGTGCCCGCCTGACAAACGCTATGCGCCTACCATTTTGGCTGGGTCTACCAGCCGGTCAAAATCTTCGGCGCTGACCACACCCAGAGCCAGCGCTGCTTCGCGCAGGCTGCTGCCTTCGGCGTGCGCTTTCAACGCTACCTTGGCGGCCTGCTCGTAGCCGATCACAGGCGCAAGCGCCGTCACCAGCATCAGCGAGCGGCGCATCAATTCGTCGATGCGGGCATGGTCCACTTCAATGCCGCGTGCGCAGTGCGCATCAAAACTCGCCATGCCATCGGCCAGCAGGCGGATGCTTTGCAGCACGTTGTGCGCCACCAGCGGGCGGAACACATTGAGTTCAAAATTGCCCGAAGCGCCCGCCACACCCACCGCCACATCGTTGCCCAGCACCTGCGCGGCAACCATCGTCAGCGCCTCGCTCTGCGTGGGGTTGACCTTGCCCGGCATGATCGACGAGCCCGGCTCATTGGCAGGCAGGCGCAACTCGCCCAGTCCCGCACGTGGCCCGCTGGCGAGCCAGCGCACATCGTTGGCGATTTTCATCAGCGCGCACGCCAGCGTGCGCAAACTGCCGTGCGCCTGCACCACCGCATCTTGCGCGGCGAGCGCCGCAAACTTGTTGGGCGCATCGACAAACGGCTCGCCTGTGCGCTGCTTGAGTTCTGCCGCCACCGCTGCGCCAAAACCAGGCGGTGCGTTCAATCCGGTGCCCACTGCCGTACCGCCAATCGCCAGCGCATGCAGGCCGGGCAGCGTGGCTTCAATGCCTTTTGCCGCTTGCCGCAGTTGCGCTACCCATCCTGAAAACTCCTGCCCCACCGTCAGCGGCGTGGCATCCTGCAAATGGGTGCGGCCAATTTTCACGATGGCGGCGTAATCACGGCTTTTCTGCTCCAGGGTTTGCGCCAGCGCATCCAGCGCAGGCAACAAGCGCTGACGCACACCCAGCACCACCGCCACATGCAGCGCCGTGGGGATCACATCAGTGCTCGACTGGCTGGCATTCACATGGTCATTGGGGTGAATGCGCAGTTTTTCACCATCGCCCTGCCCCAGCAACTGGCTGGCACGGCGCGCCAGCACCTCGTTCATGTTCATATTGGTCTGCGTGCCCGAGCCGGTTTGCCACACTGCCAGCGGAAACTCCGCTGCATGTTGGCCTTGCAGCACCTCATCAGCCGCCTGTTGTACGGCTGCAGCCATGGCCGCATCGAGCTTGCCAAAACTGGCGTTGGCCACAGCACAAGCCCGCTTGACCAGCGCCAGCGCGTGCACAAATTCCGGCGGCATGCGTTCGGTGGAAATGGCAAAGTTGTGCAACGCGCGCTGCGTTTGCGCTCCCCACAGGCGTTCTGCGGGCACCTCTACAGAGCCCAGACTGTCGTGTTCGATGCGTGTTGCCATGATTTTTCCCTGTTGTTGACCGAATTCAGCAAGGACTCTAACGGAAGGCGCAATTCCACGTACACATCTGGTTTTTGTCATGCGCCTACCCGAAACAAGGCTTTGCCAAACTGCGTAAGCTGTGCCTTGTCATGCAGAACGTGACAAATTTTTCTTTTGACGAAAAAGGAGCTGAACCATGACCACCACCCTCGACAAAGTGCTCTACACCGCCCGCGCCCACACCGAAGGCGGGCGCGACGGCAAAGGCCACACCGATGACGGCCTGCTGGACGTGCGCCTCGATCCTCCCGCAGCCATGGGCGGCAAGGGCCAAGGCACCAACCCCGAACAGTTGTTTGCCGTGGGCTATTCAGCCTGTTTTCTGGGTGCAATGAACGCTGCTGCCGCAAAGCAAGGTGTGAAGCTGCCTGACAACCGCAGCGTGGATTCTGAAGTCGATATCGGCCCGACCAGCAAAGGCTTTGGCATAGCTGTGCGCATGAAAATCAGCCTGCCGGGCATGGACCGCGCCCAGGCCCAGGCAGTAGTTGATGCCGCCCACCAGATCTGCCCTTACTCCAACGCCACGCGGGGCAATATTCCGGTGGAATTGACGCTGGTTTGATGCGGCCACACATCCTGCAAACACAGACATGCCGGTGCCGCAGCGGCGTAGCCCGTCAACGGGCCACGCGCCTGCTGGTTTGCAGGATGAACACACCCAGCAGGATCAGCACCATAGCCACCACGCCCAAAGCGCTGACCGGCTCACCTGCCACCGCGCCAATCAGCAAGGCCATCACGGGCGGGATATAAGTGGCTCCCGCCGCAGTCACGGCGCCCAAATGGCGCACGATGTAGTAATAGAGGATGTAGGCCAGACCCGTACCGGTAAGGCCCAAGCCCACGATCAGGCCGATGGCCGCCCGGGTGTCGTCAAACAGGTGGCTGGCACCGCGCAGATCGGTCACACACAGCAGCATCAGCAAGGCAATGCCGATCTGGTAAGTGCACAGCGCCACTGAAGAAATGCCCAGCGGACTGAGAAACTTGCGCGCATACACAAACGAGCAACCCACGCTGAGCGAACCCGCTACCATGTACATCACCCCGGCCAGGTTGATCTGCGAGACATCGCTTTTCCAGGGTTGGGCAATGAGCAACACGCCTGCAAAACCCAGCAGCAGCCCCGTGAAAGAACGTGCGTTCAACGGCTCATCACGCAAGAACAGCAGCGCCATCAAAAAAGAA
>JAUNUE010000141.1 GCA_030538335.1 Allobrachymonas sp.
GTCGGCCTACCTGTTCGGCTTTGCCTTCATGAACCTGTTCCACGGCGCGCTGTCAGACAGCTTTGGCCGCCGCCCGGTGATTTTGTGGGGGTTGGCGGCCTTCATTGCCGCATCGGTGGGCTGCGCGCTGGCGCAAAACGTGGGCCAGTTGATTGCCTTTCGCACCTTGCAGGGCCTGTCTACGGGCGCGGGCATTGTGGTGTCGCGTGCCGTGGTGCGCGATGTGTTCGCCCCGGCCAGTGCGCAAAAAGTGATGAGCCAGATCACGATTTTTTTTGGCGTGGCGCCCGCCATCGCCCCCATCGTGGGCGGCTTGATCATCAAGTACCTGGACTGGCATTTCATCTTCTGGTTCATGGCCTTGATGGGCGCAACGCTGTGGCTCATCAACTGGCGCTGGCTGCCTGAGACGCTGCACAGCAGCCAGCGCCAGGTTTTTGCCCCACGGCAATTGATGCATGGCTACCGCGACCTGGTGCTCGATCCGCGCTTCATGCTGCTGGCATTGGCCTCGGGCGTGCCGTTCAACGGCCTGTTCCTGTACGTGCTGTCTGCGCCTGCTTTTCTCGGCAACATCCTGCAGTTGGAACCCACGCAGTTTTTCTGGTTCTTCATTTTCACCATCGGCGGCATCATGAGCGGCTCGTGGCTGTCGGGCCGCAAGGCGGGCAAGGTGCGCGCCAAGAACCAGATCATGCAGGGCTTTCGCATCATGCTGGCGGTGTCGGTGCTCAACATCATCGCCAACTGGCTGTGGGCACCCTCCGTGTGGTGGTCGATGGTGCCAATTACTTTTTTTGCCTTTGGCTGGGCGCTGATGGTACCTGCCGTGACCCTGCTGGCGCTGGACTTGTATCCGCTGCGCCGGGGCATGGCGTCGTCATTGCAGGCGGTGATAGGCTCGGTGGCCAATGGCCTGGTGGCCGGGCTGGTTTCGCCCCTGGTCATGCACTCGGCCCAGGCACTGGCGCTGACTTCGTTTGCCTTTATGGCCGTGGGGCTGGTGGCGTGGCTGTGGCTGCACCGGCGCTGGCCCGAGGTGGGTTGAAAGTTGCCCCGGGAACCGGCCTCAATCAGCAGCAGACAGATAGCGCTTGCGCCAGAACCACAGGCTCATGCTGACTGATATGAGCAGCATGGTGCCAATGGCAATCCAGAAGCCCGTGTTGTGTTCGAGCAGCGGCATTTCCTTGAAGTTCATGCCGAAGATGCCCGTGATCAGGTTCAGCGGCAGAAAAATGGCGGTAAGTGTGGTGAGCACCAGCATGATGTCGTTGGTGCGGTTGCCTTGTGCGCTGAAGTGGATCTGCACTGCCGTTTCGGCCGTTTGCTCCAGGCGTTGGGCATGGCGCAGCACCCGCTCGATATGTTCGACCACATCGCGCGCCCGGGCGCTCAGATGGTCGCGGCGCGCCACGGCCTGTTGCTCGTCTGCGCTGAAAGCGTCCAGCGGTTGCTCACGCAAGGCATCAAGCCACTCCTGCATGGCATCGTGCTGCTCATCGCACAGGTCTTCGAGCGCATGCAACTGGTTGCGCGCCTCCATCACCGCGCCCCAATCCGAGAAGCGCACATTGGTCTTGAGCAACTCAGTCTGCCAGTACTTGAGTTGTGCGCCCAGATCCTTGCGAATTTCAAGATAGCGGTCCACCATCTCGTTGATCATGCGCAGCGCCAGATCGGCCGGGCTTGACGGCAAGCGGTTGCGTGCCGCGTGGCTGTCGGTGCCTTGCTTCACTTCATCCAGAAATCGCCGCACCACGTCGTCGGCGCTGTGGCAGCCTTTGGGATGAACGCTGATCAGCAACTGGTCGTACACCGCAAAGCCCACGGCCAGCGAGTGGATGCGGTCAAACACAATCGGCCGCTTGCCTGTCGCCGCATCTGCATCAGTGGCAGATGCAGGCGTGCTGTCTCGCACTGCAACCGCATGTCCATTGCCCTTGGGCGCATCGTCCGTACCGTTGCCACTTTCCAGCCCCAGCCCTTCTGCAATTTCATGGCGGCTTGCCAGGCGGCGAAAAATCACCAGGTCGTAAATCGAGGTGTAGTCGTAGTACGAAGCGTGCGTGGCATTGGCAAGGTCGCGGCAATGCAGGTCGAGCAGGGCCGCGCCCCCGACGTGCTGGGCCGCTTGTTGCAACAAGGGCCAAGCCTGAGGCAATTCTTCACGCTCCAGAAAGATCCACAAAAAACCTTCACCCGGCGCAGCCTCTTCGGGGGTCTCGACAAAACGCAAACTGTCAGCAGTAAATTCAACCAGGCGCATGGGAGTCTCGCAAAAAAACTGCAGAGGCGGATTATCTACCGCGCAGAAACAGCGCATCGAGTTCGCGCATGCTGAGTTGCCGCCACGTCGGGCGGCCATGGTTGCATTGGTCGGCACGGTCGGTGGCTTCCATCTGGCGCAGCAGGGCGTTCATTTCGTCGATGGTCAGGCGGCGGTTGGCGCGCACGGCGCCGTGGCAAGCCATGGTGGAAAGGATGTCGTTGCGCGCCCGTGTCAGCACCGTGCCTGCATCGTGTTGCGCCAGTTCGGCCAGCACCTGGCGTGCCAGTTCTACCGGGTCGGCCTGGGCCAGCGGTGCTGGCACCGCACGCACGGCCAGCGTTTTGCTGTTGAGGGCGCTGATTTCCAGACCCAGTTGCTGCAGGCTGGCCACGTGCTGCTCGGCGCTTGCGATTTCTTGCGCCGTGGCGGCAAACGTCGCCGGTATCAACAAGGGCTGGCTGTGCAGCGCTGCCGCATCCATCTGGTGCTTGAGCTGCTCGTACACAATGCGTTCGTGCGCCGCGTGCATGTCAACCACGACCATGCCGTGCGCGTTCTCGGCCAGGATGTACACGCCGTGGATTTGCGCCACCGCATGGCCCAAAGGCCAATCGGTGGGCGCCTGGCGGTTGTCGATGGGCGCACTGGCACCTCCCTCGCTTGCGGTTTCGTTTGCCGTTTCTGCCTGATGCGCAGGCAGCGTGCCCCAAGGGTTGCTGCTTTCCTGCACCCGCCAGCCCTGGCGCGGCTGGCCGTAGGCAGGCATTGGCAAAGGCATGCGTTGCTGTTGCCATGCAGGTTCAGCAGTTGCTGCTTCGTGGTAGGTGTATTCGTTCTGACCTGTTTGTGTAGCCCGCGAAGGCGCAAGCGCCTGCTCCACCGCATGGCGAACGGCCTGGTGCACCTCGCGGCTGTCGCGAAAACGCACCTCGATTTTGGTGGGGTGCACATTCACGTCCACGCGCAAAGGGTCAACCGCCACGTAGAGCACGTACACAGGTTGCCGGTGGCCGTGCAGCACGTCTTCGTAAGCGGCACGTGCCGCATGCGCAATGACCTTGTCGCGCACAAAGCGGCCGTTGACGTAGGCGTATTGCTGGTCGGCCCGGCTGCGGGCAAAGTCGGGCAAGCCACAGCGCCCTTGCACGCGCACATCGCCAGTAGCGGTGTGCAAGGTGTGCTCCACCGGCAGGCTTTGCGCCACAAACTCAGCGCCCAGCACATCAGCCATACGCTGGGTGGCATCGGTGGTGGCGCGCCATTGCTCGATCAGCTTGCCGTCGTGCCACACGGCAAAACCCACATCGGGCCGTGCCAGCGCATGGCGGCGCACGGCATCCAGGCAGTGCGCCAGTTCAGTGGCATCGCTCTTCAAGAATTTGCGCCGCGCCGGGGTGCTGAAGAACAGCTCTTTCACCTCTACCGACGTGCCCTGCGCCCGCGCGCCTGGGCGCAACTCGCCACTGCGTGCATCCAGAAAATGGCCGTGCGCCGCATCTGCCGTGGCCGAGAGCAGGGTCAGTTCCGACACCGCACCGATGGCGGCCAAAGCCTCACCCCGAAACCCCATGGTCGACACCGATTCCAGGTCGTGCAGGTTGCGGATCTTGCTCGTGGCATGGCGCTGGATGGCCACCGGCAACTGCTCGGGCGGCATGCCACAACCGTTGTCTTCCACCGCAATCAGCCGCACGCCGCCTGCTTGCAAACGTACGGTGATCTGCGTGGCGCCGCTGTCCAGCGCGTTGTCCAGCAACTCGCGCACCACGGCTGCGGGACGTTCGATCACCTCACCAGCAGCGATCTGGCTGATCAGTTCGTCGGGCAGAAGTGCAATGGTTGGCATGCGCGAGTCAGGAAAAGTTGCCATCAGGAATCAGGTAAATTCCTGCGCCATTTCCAGCCCGCGCCGGTGGCAGGCGTGCATGGCTTCGATGATGTGGGCGTCTACTTTGTTGGCCTGCATGCTCGCAATGGCTTCGTGCGTAGTGCCGCCCTTGCTGGTGACGCGTGCACGCAGCACTTCGGGCGGCTCGGTACTGCCCTGCACCAATTTGGCGGCACCGGCAAAGGTTTGCGCCGCCAGTTCCTGCGCCTGTGCCTGTGTCAGGCCGAGCTCCATACCGCCCTTGATGAGCGCTTCCATCCAGTAAAAGACATAGGCCGGGCCGGAGCCACTCACGGCGGTAATGCTGTCGATCAGGGCTTCGTCATCCAGCCACATGCGCTTGCCGGTGGGGGCCAGCACGGCGTCGGCCAATGCACGGTCTGCCGCTGAAACCCCCGGCATGGCATACAGCCCCGTCATGCCCTGCCCCACCAGCGCAGGCGTATTGGGCATGCAGCGCACGATGCGTTCGCTGCCCAGCCAACGCGCCAGCGTGGCCGTAGTAATGCCCGCAGCCACGCTGATATGCAGCGCCTTGGGCACATGGGGGGCCGTGGCTGCCGCCTCCTTGAATTGCTGCGGTTTCACCGCCCATACCACCACATCAGCCTGCCCCAGGCTGCTGTCAGCAGCAGCCAAGGTGCGCACGCCGTAATCCTTCACCAGCCGGGTGCGCGCTGCCTCTCCAGGGTCAACCACCATGATCTGTTGCGGTGCCACGCCCTACTGGCACAGCCCGCCCAGAATGGCGCTGGCCATATTGCCGCCGCCGACGAAGGCGATGGTGTGATCAAATTTTTTCATGTTCGTATTTTCCTTGCGCAACAGGCGCGGCTTCTTGTCTGAACCGATATTAGCGTTTTCTTGGATGAACAGGGCCGTAGCAGCGCCGTACAATACCTTGCTTTTTTGCACTGCAACATGAAAGGTCTTTCA
>JAUNUE010000142.1 GCA_030538335.1 Allobrachymonas sp.
AAAAGCACCGGCCTGTCAGCAGCCACCATGGTGGCCGATGGTTTGTGCACCGCGCTGTCGTCCGATTACTACTATCCGTCCATGCTGCAAGCGCCTTTCAGGCTCGCGGCCGATGGCATCCTGCCATTTCACGAGGCGTGGAAACAGGTCAGCGCGGGCCCCGCTGCCGCTGTCAAGCTGCACGATCGCGGCGCCATTGCCGCAGGCATGCGTGCAGATCTGTTGCTGGTTGCGGAGCCTGCTGACGTTATTCCTGCTCAAGTGATGCAGCATTGGGTTGCAGGCATGCCTGTTTATCGGGCTTTTTGAGGGCTTTCTGGAGACACAAGCAATCGCCGGAAACAGGCTATTGCCGTGCACTCATGGCTGTTTTTCTATTGTGCCCAGCTCAACGCACAACGGCTTGAACACCCGCAGCCATTTGCCAGCAGGCAGGCCCCAGCGCTGCTGGATGACATCGGCGCGTGCTTCAAGCAGCGGGCGTGGCGGGCGGCTGGGGGTGCGCTGTGCCAGCACCACGGTGTTGCCTTCGCGGGTAGGCTTGAAAGCCCACAGCGCCTCTTCACCAAAGGCCTGCGCGATCTGCTCCACGCTGCGCGCAAAGCTGCTGTTGCGGCCAAACAGGTTCACCGTCATGCAGCCTTCGGGTGTGAGCGCATCGCGGCAGGCGCGGTAGAAATCGGCGTCGTCCAGCACGGGCGCGGCAGCTTCGTGATCGTACAAATCCACCTGCAGCGCGTCGATGGCATTGCGCCATTCGGGCTTGGCGATTTCAACGCCTGCATCGCCCAGCAATACATTGAGCTGCGCATGATTGTCGGGCAGGCGGAACCACTGGCGGCAGGCGCGGTACACGGCGGGGTTGAGCTCCACACACGTCGTGAGCATGCCAAGTTTCTTGCTGGTGAACTTGGTCAGGCTCGCTGCCCCCAGCCCCAGCTGCATGGCGTGGCGGTCAGCCACCGTGGCAGGTTCCACAAACAGCAACCACGCCATCATGCGCTGGATGTATTCCAGATCCAGCAGCAGCGGATCCTTGAGCCGCATGGCACCCTGCACCCACGGCGAATCAAGATGCAGGTAGCGGCTGTCGCGGTCTTCGGAGATTTGCACTTCGGGCAGTGCGGTGGCAGGCGGCATGGGAACAGTCGAAGCAAAAAACAGGTTCGAGTGTATCCAAGGAACATGCGGTGCAAAAGCCCGGTTGTAGCTGCGAGCGGCCGATACGGAATAAAAACGCAACCTCTTCAGGTTACGTTGGCAGATTGGTGGGGTTGCCAGCCTTTTACGGCCAAATAACTGATCGGCGGTGAAATCCAGTCACCAGATTCACACCGCAATCCACCGCGCAACGGCACGGTTGATCCAGTCGGGGGTAAAGCCCGCTGTCTTGTACAGGTAGTTGGCCTGAAAACCCACTGGCCAATGCACCTTGCCGCAGCCGGGGTGCTGCGATGCGCGCCAGATTACCTTGGCTACGTCTTCGGGTTCGAGCTTGACGCCCAGGCGGCGCAGGCTGGGTGCGTCTGCGCCTTGCACCATGCCGGTTTGCACGAACAGCGGCATGATGTCGCGCACGCGGATGTCCTGATCCTGCCATTCGATGTTGAGTGCTTCGGTCAGGCCCTTGACGAAGAACTTGCTGGCGGAATAGGTCGCCAGCGATGCCTGGCCGTAGAACGCGGCGCTTGATGCCAGGTTGATGACGCATGCGTTGGGCGTTTTGGCCAGATAAGGGTGCGCCGTGTGGCAGCCGTTGAGCACGCCCCGGATGTTGATGTCAAGCTGCTTGTTGTGGCGCGCCAGCGGGGTTTGCTCCAGCGGCCCGGTGAGCATGATGCCGGCGTTGTTGACCAGCACATCGAGTTTGCCGGTGCGCGCGCAGAAGGCTTCGAGCACGCGGCTCCAGTTGTCGGCATCGGTCACGTCAAGCCGTTGCGTCATCAGCACGTCGGGGCCAAGTTCGGCCTGCAGTGCGGCCATGTTTTTATCGTCAATATCGCCAATGCCGACGAACCAGCCGCGTTGCGCGAACAGGCGTGCGGTGGCGCGGCCAATGCCTGCGGCACCGCCGGAAATGAAGATGCAGGGTTTGGTAGCACTTAGCGAGTTGTTCATGGCAGCTATGCGACAGGTAAAGGAAAGAGGCTCGCGCCGCCCCAAGGAGCCACTGAACGAACAGGGCGCAGATGGCACGAATGTTCGTTGTATTCTCGTCGATTTTTATGCCGTACCTGCCGGCAGAGGCGCGTTGAGCGCTCGGGAAAGCCCGCGCAAGGCAGATAAACCTTGCGAGTGGCCTGTCAGGCCGTACCGCCCACCGTCAACTGGTTGATGCGCAGCGTGGGCTGGCCCACACCCACGGGAACGCTCTGGCCTTCTTTGCCGCAGGTGCCCACGCCGCTGTCGAGCTTGAGGTCGTTGCCGACCATGGCCACGCGTGTGAGTGCGTCGGGGCCGTTGCCGATGAGCGTGGCGCCTTTGACCGGGTATTGCAGTTGGCCGTTTTCCACCCACCAGGCCTGGCTGGCCGAGAACACGAACTTGCCGCTGGTGATGTCGACCTGCCCGCCGCCAAAATTGCTGGCGTACAGGCCGCGCTGCAGGCTGCCGATAATGGCTTGCGGGTCGTCTTTGCCTGCGAGCATGTAGGTGTTGGTCATGCGCGGCATCGGCGTGTGGGCGTAGCTTTCGCGCCGACCGTTGCCGGTGGGTTTGGTTTTCATCAGCCGCGCATTCATGCGGTCTTGCAGATAGCCTTTGAGAATGCCGTCTTCAATCAGTACAGTGCATTGCGTGGGGTTACCTTCGTCGTCGACATTGAGGCTGCCGCGGCGGTTGCCCAGCGTGCCATCATCCACCACAGTCACGCCCTTGGCGGCGACTTGCTGGCCAATGCAGCCAGTGAAAGCACTGCTGCCCTTGCGGTTGAAGTCGCCTTCCAGTCCGTGGCCGATGGCTTCGTGGATGAGTACACCGGGCCAGCCTGCGCCCAGCACCACATCCATTTCACCGGCAGGCGCGGGGCGCGCTTCGAGATTGACGAGCGCGGCATCGACCGCCTCATCCACATACTGCCGCAGCAAGACGTCGTCAAAAATATCCAGCCCGGCACGGCCACCGCCCCCGCTGCTGCCCACTTCGCGGCGCACCTCGCCTGCGATGGTTTGCTCGGCAATCACGGTCAGGCTCAGACGCACCAGCGGGCGCACATCGGCAGCCAATGTGCCATCAAGCCGCGCCACCAGCACCACATCGTATTCAGCGGCCAACCCGGCCATGACCTGCGCTACGCGAGGGTCTTTGGCACGCGCCATTTTTTCGACCTTTTCGAGCAGCGCGACCTTGGCCGTGCTGTCAAGCGAGCCGATGGGGTTGAAGGCGGCATACAGGTCGCGGCTGGGCGCGGTGCGGTTTTTGGCTGCCGCGACCTTGGCCTTGCCTGCGCCTGATGCGCTGCCAATGGTGCGCACGTTTTTGGCGGCATCCATCAGCGCCGCGAATGAAATGTCATCAGAATAGGCAAAAGCGGTTTTTTCGCCAGAGACGGCGCGCACGCCCACGCCCTGGTCGATGCTGAAGCTGCCGGTTTTGACGATGCCTTCTTCCAGGCTCCAGCCTTCGCTGCAGGTGCTTTGAAAGTACAGGTCGGCGTCATCCACCTTGCGCGTGTGCATGGCCGCCAGCGCCTTGTGCAGGTGCTGCTGGGTCAGGCCAAAGGGGGTGAGCAACAGGGCTTCGGCCAGCGCCAGGCGTTGGCGTGTGCTGGCGACCAGCGGGGAAGATGCGGCAGCCGCCGCAGGCAAGGGCATGTTCATGCGGGCATTGTAAAAGCGTGCTGGATTGTTTGCTTGGCGGTGAAGCGGTACCTCTGCGGTGAACTTGATGCAATCCATTCCCGCACCAGGCGATATCCCACATGCTTCATTGCGGCCGCCGCAGGCGGCGTGGCAATCTGCTTGTTTCCGGGCCATGCCACAAGATTGCCGCGTCGCGCTTCGCGCTCCTCGCAATGACACGTTTTGGTGCAGACCTCGTAGGCTGGGTTGAGGCACGAAACCCAGCGTTCCTTGAATAAGGTGTTTTGCTGGGTTACGCTGCGCTAACCCAGCCTACCGCTCTGCGGTGAGATGGAGTTTTGTGTGACTGTACGCTTTTACCGAGTCGTTGCGTCAGACCGCCACTGGCGTATAACCCGCTTCGGTAATGGTTTTGGCAATCGCCTCTGCGCCCACCCGGTGCTTGTCTACGGTCACGCGCTTGGTGTTGATGTCCACTTCCACAGTGGCGCTGGGATCCAGTTCTTGCACTGCTTCGGTAATGGCGCGGGCGCAATGGCCGCATGTCATGTCTTGCACGTTGAAAGTCAGCATGGCGGGTGTTTCCTCCAGATTAATTGATACGGTTGCAAGTGTGGGCCTTGCCATGGGGGCAAACACAAGCCCGAGGCGCATTGCCCATGCAAACTCTAGGGATATGGGCTTACAGAGGTTTGACTTTCCCATGAGGTGAAGGTTAACAATAGCTGCATGAATACGCAACAAGCCCCAAAAACCACCGCGCACCAATTGCCGATTGAGGGCATGACGTGCGCTTCGTGCGTGGGTCGCGTCGAAAAAGCCCTGCACAAAGTGCCGGGCGTGCAGACCGTGAGTGTGAATCTCGCGACCGAGCAGGCACAGGTTGCCAGCGATGGCGCTGTGCCGTTCCAGCAGTTGGTCGAAGCGGTGCAAAAAGCAGGCTACGGCGTCAAGACGGCCACCATCGAATTACAGATCGGCGGCATGACCTGCGCCTCGTGCGTGAACCGTGTGGAAAAGGCACTGCAAAAAACGCCCGGCGTGCTGTCTGCCAGCGTGAATCTGGCGACCGAAAAAGCCACGGTGCAGGCGTTGGATACCGTATCGTTTGCCAGCCTGGCTGCCGTCGTCAAAAAAGCAGGTTACGAGGCTACGCCAGTAGCGCAGGCAGGGCAGGCGACAGAAGCCAAAGGCTGGCCCGAATGGTGGCCGGTGGCGGTGGGCGGCGTGTTGACGGCGCCGCTCGTATTGCCCATGCTGCTGGCGCCGTTCGGCATCCACGCCATGCCC
>JAUNUE010000143.1 GCA_030538335.1 Allobrachymonas sp.
GCACCGGATTTTGATTCCGGCATGCGAGGGTTCGAATCCTTCCTCCCCTGCCAAGTTTTTCCTGTTTTCCAAGTTGTGACTGTTGCCATCGCCCTTCGGGCTGGCCGTAACCCCATTGCATGCGCATAGGGGCTACGCGCTGCAGGCAGCCCGCTGCCTTCTTGTATTTTTGCCGCTGCAGGTTGCCCATGCACGCCCACGACGCATCTGATTTTCTGGTTTTCACCGGCAATGCCAACCCCGGCTTGGCCGAAGAAATTGTCAAGTGCCTCAACACCACGCTGGGTGGCATCCGCGTTGACCGTTTCTCCGACGGCGAAGTCACCGTTGAAGTGCTGCAAAACGTGCGCACCCGCGATGTGTTCATCGTCCAACCCACCTGCGCGCCCACCAACGACACCTTGATGGAATTGCTCATCATGGTCGATGCATTCAAGCGCGCGTCGGCCGAGCGCATCACGGCAGTCATCCCCTACTTCGGCTATGCGCGGCAAGACCGCCGCCCACGCTCCTCCCGCGTGCCCATTTCTGCCCGGGTGGTAGCCAACCTGCTCGAAACCGTGGGCGTGCACCGCGTGTTGACCATGGATTTGCACGCCGACCAGATCCAGGGGTTTTTCAACATCCCCGTTGACAACATCTACGCTTCGCCGGTGCTGCTGAGCGAACTCACGCAGCGCAAATACGAAGACCTGATCGTCGTATCGCCCGACATTGGCGGCGTGGTGCGTGCCCGTGCGCTCGCCAAGGAGCTGGGTTGCGAACTGGCCATCATTGACAAGCGCCGCCCCAAGCCCAATGAGAACGAGGTGATGAACATCATCGGCGAGATCGAGGGGCGCAACTGCGTCATCATGGACGACATCATCGACACGGCAGGCACGCTGGCCAAAGCGGCCGAGGTGCTCAAGCAGCGCGGCGCCAAAAAGGTTTATGCCTACTGCACCCACCCGGTGTTCAGCGGCCCGGCCATCGAACGCATTGCCAGCAACACGGCGCTGGATGAAGTGGTGGTAACCAACACCATTCCGCTGGGGCCCGAAGCACAACAGTGCGGCAAGATCCGCCAGTTGAGCGTGGCGCCGCTGTTTGCCGAAACCATCAACCGCATCGCCACGGGCGATTCGGTCATGAGCCTGTTCTCAGAGGGTGCAAAACTGCTCTGAGAACATTTTTGTGCCAAGGGCTTGAAGCCCAAGGCATTTTTTGAAACCAGGCGCTTGCTGGTCGCGGCAGCGCCCTACGGAGAAAACCATGAAAGTCGTCGCTTTTGAGCGCGCCAAGCAAGGTACGGGTGCGAGCCGCCGCCTGCGCAATGCTGGCAAAACCCCAGGCATCATTTACGGTGGCGAAGCCGCCCCGGAACTGATCGAACTCGACCACAACGCCCTGTGGCATGCCCTGAAAAAAGAAGCCTTCCACGCCTCCGTGCTTGAAATGGAAGTGGCCGGCAAAACCGCCAAGGTATTGGTGCGTGATGTGCAATACCACCCCTACAAGCCGCTGGTGCTGCACATTGACTTCCAGCGCGTATCGGCCAAACAGAAAATCACCCTCAAGGTGCCGCTGCACTTCAAGGGCGAAGAACTGTCAGATGCCGTGAAACTCGATCGTTGCATCATCAACCCGATCATGAACGAAATCGAAATCACCTGCCTGCCCGCCGACCTGCCCGAAGCCATTGAAGTGGATCTGAGCCAGGTGGTCAAGGGCGACATCATCCACCTGAGCAAAGTTGTTCTGCCCAAAGGGGTGGAAGCTGTCGTGCACGGCGGTGAAGAAGACCCAGTGGTTGCAGTGGTTGCCGCTCCCCGCGAAGAAGTCGAGGAAGAAGCCCCCGCCGCAGAAGCTGCTGCCGACGACAAAGCTGCCGACAAACCGGCCGCCGACGCCGCCAAGGATGCAGACAAAGACGCAGAAGGCAAGAAGTAATCTGCGCACTTGTTGCGCAATCAAGGAGAGGCCCACCACGGTGGGCCTTTTCTTTATCTGGCTCTTTGCTTATCCTTTACCATCATCACCAAGCAGCGCCCACTTGACGGGTGCACGCAACCCTACAGATCCGTCACATGATCCAATTGATTGTTGGCCTGGGCAACCCCGGCCCTGAATACGCCGCCACCCGCCACAACGCGGGCTTCTGGTGGCTGGAAACGCTGGCGCAGCAATGGGGCGTGCAGTTGGCACACTCGCGCGACTTTCATGGCTTTGTCGGCACGTCGCAGCAGCAAGGTCGCAAAGTATGGTTGCTGCAACCCAGCACCTACATGAACCGCTCAGGCCAGGCTGTGGCAGCACTGGCGCGTTTCTACAAAATCCTGCCCGCCCATATCCTCGTCGTGCACGATGAACTGGACCTGCAACCGGGCCAGGCCAAACTCAAACTGGGCGGCAGCCATGCCGGGCACAACGGCCTGCGCGACATCCACGCCCAACTCGGCAGCGCCGACTATTGGCGGCTGCGCTTGGGGATAGGTCACCCCGGCATAAAAAGCGAAGTCATCAACTGGGTGCTGAAAAAACCTGCACCTGATGACCGCATTGGCATCGAACAGGCCATCGACCGCAGTTTGAAAGCGGTGCCGGATATGCTGGCGGGAGAGATGGAAAAGGCCATGCGGATTATTCATACCGCAGGTTAGAAAGAGGGCTGACCAATAGCGTCGGTTTAAACCGCCGCAGGCGATTCAAACGCATGTTGAGCTTCTTTCGCCTTATGCGGCAGAATCTCCTTCGGAGGTTCTGCCCTACTTCTGGGAATACCAGGCTCAGGTCAAGCGACCCAGCAAGAGATACTCCATCAGCGCCTTTTGCGCGTGCATTCTGTTTTCAGCCTCGTCCCACACCACCGATTGCGGGCCTTCCAGCACTTCTTCGGTCACTTCTTCGCCCCGGTGTGCAGGCAGGCAGTGCATGAACAGCGCATCAGGCTTGGCACGCGCCATCATGGCCGCATCGACGCGCCAGTTGGCAAAGGCGGCACGGCGGGCTTCGTTTTCGGCCTCGTAGCCCATGCTGGTCCATACGTCGGTCGTTACCAGGTCGGCGCCTGCGCAGGCCTCGGTCGGATCCTTGAAGAACTTGACGTGGCCGCCATCCACTTCCACGCCGTCAATCGACCCGTCAATGCCGTAGCCGCCGGGCGTGCTGACGTGCACGGTGAAATCAAGAATCTGCGCGGCCTGCAACCAGGTGTTGGCCATATTGTTGCCGTCGCCGACCCAGGCCACGGTTTTGCCCTGGATGCTGCCGCGGTACTCGTAGTAGGTGAAGATGTCAGCCAGCACTTGGCAGGGGTGGTATTCGTTGGTGAGGCCGTTGATGACGGGTACGCGCGAATATGCGGCAAAGCGCTCGATCTTGCTTTGCTCGAAGGTGCGGATCATCACCATGTCAACCATGCGGCTGATGACGCGCGCGGTGTCTTCAATTGGCTCGGCGCGCCCCAACTGGCTGTCGCCCGTGGTCAGGTGCACCACGCTGCCGCCCATCTGGTACATGCCGGCCTCGAAACTCACACGGGTGCGTGTGCTGGCTTTCTCGAAAATCATCGCCAGCGTGCGGTCGGGGTCGGCAAAAGGCTGGTATTTTTCAAAGGCCTTGAATTTGGCCTTGATAAAGGCGGCGCGTTGCAGCACGTAAGCGTACTCGTCAGCCGTCAGGTCGGAAAATTGCAGGTAATGTTTCATGGTGGAAAACGGTGGTGAATGCAAAACGGTCATGCCCATGCGCCAGTATGGCTCCCTCTCCCCTTGTGGGAGAGGGGAGTGAATACAAGCCTCACGCTGCGGCCAAAAACTCCCTAATCAACGGCACCAAAATGGCCACAATTTCATCCACCTCGGCCTGGGTGATGATCAGCGGCGGCAGCAGGCGCACCACGCGCTCGGCCGTTACGCTCAGCAGCAGGCCGCGCTCCATCGCCTGAGCCAGCAAAGCACCGCAAGGTTTGTAGAGTTCAATGCCGATCATCAGGCCCTGGCCGCGCACTTCCTTGAATCCTGCCGTGCCTGCCAAACCGGCTTTCAGCGCCTCTTGCAGGTAGCTACCCATCTCTGCCGCGTTGTGCAGGAGCTTGTCTTCTTCCATGATGCGCAGCGTTTCCACGCCTGCACGCATGGCCAACGGGTTGCCGCCAAAGGTGGTGCCGTGGTTGCCGGGCGCAAAGATGCTGGCGGCTTTTTCGCCTGCCACCACCGCGCCAATCGGCACGCCGGAACCCAGGCCTTTTGCCAGCGGCATCACATCGGCTTTGATACCCGCCCACTGGTGCGCAAACCATTTGCCCGTGCGGCCGATGCCGCATTGCACCTCGTCAATCATCATCAGCCAGTCGCGCTCGTCGCACAGTTTGCGCACCTGTTGCAGGTATTCGGCACGCATGGGGTTGATGCCGCCTTCGCCCTGGATGGTTTCGAAAAACACCGCCACTACATCGTCACGGCCTTGCGTGGCCTGCTGGAGCGCTTCGATATCGTTGAGTGGCACGCGGATGAAACCTTCCACCAGCGGCTCAAAGCCTTGCTGCACCTTGGCGTTGCCAGTGGCGCTCAACGTGGCAATGCTGCGGCCATGAAAGGCTTTTTCGTACACCACCACCTGCGGTTTGGCAATACCCTTGTCGTGGCCGAATTTGCGTGCCAGCTTGAGCGCGGCCTCGTTGGCCTCCAGCCCCGAGTTGCAGAAAAACACATTGCTCATGCCGCTCAATTGCACCAGCTTGGCCGCCAGTTGCTCTTGCAGTGGCACATGGTAGTAATTGCAACTGTGGATGATTTTGGTCAACTGGTCTTGCAGAGCTGGCACCAGCTTGGCGTGGTTGTGCCCCAGTGTGTTGACGGCAATGCCGCCTAGCGCATCAAGATATTCTTTACCCGCCGTGTCCCACACGCGGCAGCCCTGGCCGTGCGACAAGGCAATAGGCAAGCGCCCATAGGTATTCATGACGTGGGGCGAAGTGGGGGCAGCGGATGGCATGGCAACTCACAAGGCAAAAAGAAAGATTGTAAGTAGAGGATGAGAATACCGGACGCAGAGGACGCAGAG
>JAUNUE010000144.1 GCA_030538335.1 Allobrachymonas sp.
TCGCTTTTTCGGCCATCGGCATCGAGCTTGCGGCGCAGGCCATCGACCGTGGTGCGGATGGCCGTGGGGTGGTGCGCGAAGTCGTCGTACACGGTGATGGCGCCACCGTTGCGTTCGATAACACCGCGCACCTCCATGCGGCGGCGGGCGTTGGCAAAACGGCTTAACGATTCGGCGGCGGCTTCTGGTGCCACGCCTACATCTGCCGCCGCGGCAATGGCGGCCAGCGCATTCAACTGGTTGTGTGTGCCGGTGAGCGCCCACTGCACGCGCCCGGCAGGCTGGCCGCGGTGCAGCACGGCAAAATCGTGCGGCTCGCCCTGCGCGGTGTAGTCACTCACCGCGCTACCAAAGGTTTGCAGGCGGCTGTAGCAGCCCATATGCAGCACGCGGGCGATTGCTTCTTCCAGCCCGTTGGCCACCACGCAGCCGCTGGCTGGCACGGTGCGCAGCAGGTGGTGGAACTGGCGCTCGATGGCTTTGAGATCGTCAAAAATGTCGGCGTGGTCAAACTCAAGGTTGTTGAGCACGGCGGTGCGCGGACGGTAGTGCACGAACTTGCTGCGTTTGTCGAAGAAAGCGGTGTCGTATTCGTCGGCTTCCAGCACAAACAAGGCGCGTGATTGGTTGGGCGCTTGCTGGCCGAGGCGTGCTGAAACGCCAAAGTTCAGTGGCACGCCGCCAATCAAAAAGCCCGGCTGTAATCCGGCATCTTCTAGTATCCACGCCAGCATGGAGCTGGTGGTGGTTTTGCCGTGCGTGCCCGCCACCGCCAGCACATGGCGGCCTTGCAGCACGTGTTCGGCCAGCCATTGCGGCCCGCTGGTATAGGGCAGGCCCTGGTCGAGAATTGCTTCCATCAACGGAAATTTCGGCGTGCCGTCATCCAACCGCACGCGGCTGACGACGTTACCCACCACATACATATCTGGCTTGAGCGCGGTTTGCTCGGCGCCGTAACCTTCAATCAGGTTGATGCCGAGCGCACGCAACTGGTCGCTCATGGGTGGGTACACGCCCGCGTCGCAGCCGGTAACCTTGTGTCCGGCCTCGCGGGCCAAGGCTGCGACACCGCCCATGAAAGTGCCGCAAATGCCGAGTATGTGGATATGCATCAGGGCATTGTATTCGGGCGCTTGACGCCCGAACGTGGGGCAAGCACGGCTTAATCAGCCGCGCTGCTTGTTGTTGTAGGCAGCAATGCCGTCGAGGATTTCTTTCTTGGCGGCGTCGGGGCCGTCCCAACCGATGATCTTGACCCACTTGCCTTCTTCCAGATCCTTGTAGTGCTCAAAGAAGTGGGCAATGGCGCGCAGACGGGCGGGGTTCAGGTCTTCGGGCTTGCGCCAGTTGGTGTACAGCGGCAGGATCTTGTTGATGGGCACGGCCAGCAGTTTGGCGTCGTCGCCGGCTTCGTCTTCCATCTTGAGCATGCCGATCACGCGGCAGGTGACGACCACGCCCGGCAGCAGCGGCACGGGGGTGATGACCAGCACGTCCACCGGGTCGCCGTCGCCCGCAAGGGTGCGCGGAATGTAGCCATAGTTGCACGGGTAGTGCATCGACGTGCTCATGAAGCGGTCAACAAAAATGGCCCCGGTTTCCGTATCCACTTCGTATTTGATCGGGTCGGTATTCATCGGAATTTCGATGATGGCGTTGAATTCTTCAGGGACTTTGTCGCCGGGGAGTACGGAGGTGAGGGCCATGGAACTTCACATTTCAGGTTGAAACAAGGGGCTTGCCGCGCAACGCTTGCGCTGGAAGACCGCAGATTGTGGCAGCGGAAAATGATGTGGCGCTGACAAGGTGCCCAAGCGACTTGCGCCGGGCAAGCCCGCCATGATATCGGCATCGCCTTTGTCTGCACACAAATGGCAAAAAAATGGCCGATAAGGTACTGGTATCTTAATAACAGAATGTTTTTGCGCCACAATAAAGCGTTGGCCAATCGGCTCCCCAAGGCGTGATGTTCAGCGCTGGCAAGGCAGGCGAGGAAGCAACGCAGCAAAGGATGATTTCTTTTACAGCGTTGCCCTTTGTCTGCCAGGCGTATCAACATCATTTCTCTGAGGGGGCTACTCATGACAGGCAATACAGCGCTGATCTTCGCGCTTGTCTGCGGATTGATCGCCGTCGCCTACGGTTTGTGGGCGCGCGGCTGGATTCTTTCGCAAGATGCGGGCAACAGCCGCATGCAGGAAATTTCCGCCGCCATCCAGGCGGGCGCCGCCGCCTACCTGGCACGGCAGTACAAGACCATTGCCGTGATTGGCGTGGTGCTGGCCGTGCTGATCGGCGTATTCATCGACATCCCCACCGTGATCGGCTTTGTGATCGGTGCGGTGCTGTCGGGCGCGTGCGGCTTTATCGGCATGAACGTATCGGTGCGCGCCAACGTGCGCACGGCGCAAGCCGCCACCAAGGGCATTGGCCCGGCGATGGATGTGGCCTTTCGCGGCGGTGCCATCACCGGCATGCTGGTGGTGGGGCTGGGGCTGCTGGGCGTAACCGGCTTCTATTGGTTTTTGGGCGGCGCTGCGGCCAATGCGCAGGCGCTCAACCCCTTGATCGGCCTGGCCTTTGGTTCTTCGCTGATTTCGATTTTTGCGCGTTTGGGTGGCGGCATTTTCACCAAGGGTGCCGACGTGGGTGCCGACCTCGTGGGCAAGGTCGAGGCAGGCATTCCTGAAGACGACCCGCGCAATCCCGCAGTGATTGCCGACAACGTGGGCGACTGCGCCGGCATGGCGGCCGACCTGTTCGAGACCTATGCTGTCACGTTGATCGCCACGATGGTGCTGGGCGCGCTGCTGGTGGCGGGCAACACCGCGCAGGCCGTGCTGTACCCGCTGGTGCTGGGCGGTGTGTCGATCATCGCTTCCATCATCGGTACCTTCTTCGTCAAGGCCAAGCCGGGCATGAAGAACGTGATGCCCGCGCTGTACATGGGGCTGGCGATTTCGGGTGTGTTGTCGCTGGTGGCGTTCTACTTCGTCACGGCCAATATGTTCCCGCAAGGCGTGCAACTGGCCAATGGCCGCACGGCCAGCAGCCTGGCGCTGTATGGCGCTTGCGTGGTGGGCCTGGTGTTGACGGCTGCGCTGGTCTGGATCACCGAGTATTACACCGGCACGCAGTACAAGCCGGTGCAGCACGTGGCGCAGGCCAGCACTACCGGCCACGGCACCAACGTGATCGCGGGCATTGGCGTGTCGATGAAGTCTACCGCCTGGCCGGTCATCTTTGTCTGTATCGCCATTGCCGTGTCGTATGCGCTGGCCGGCCTGTATGGCGTGGCCGTGGCAGCGATGTCGATGCTCTCCATGGCGGGCATCATCGTCGCACTCGACGCCTACGGACCCATCACCGACAACGCGGGCGGCATTGCCGAAATGGCCGAGCTGCCACCTGAAGTGCGTGACGTGACCGACCCGCTCGACGCCGTGGGCAACACCACCAAGGCCGTGACCAAGGGCTATGCGATTGGCTCGGCCGGGTTGGCCGCGCTGGTGCTGTTTGCCGACTACACGCACAAGCTGGAGAGCTTTGGCCACGCCATCCGCTTTGACCTGAGCGATCCGATGGTCATCATCGGCCTGTTCATCGGCGGCATGATTCCTTACCTGTTTGGCGCCATGGCGATGGAAGCCGTGGGCCGTGCCGCGGGCAGCGTGGTCGAAGAAGTGCGCCGCCAGTTCCGCGAGATCAAGGGCATCATGGAAGGCACGGCCAAGCCCGAATACGGCAAGGCCGTGGACATGCTCACGGGTGCAGCCATCAAGGAAATGATGATCCCGAGCCTGCTGCCCGTGGCCGTGCCGGTGCTGGTGGGCATGTTGCTTGGCCCCAAGGCGCTGGGCGGCCTGCTCATGGGCACCATCGTCACAGGCCTGTTCGTCGCCATTTCGATGTGCACCGGCGGCGGTGCGTGGGACAACGCCAAGAAGTACATCGAAGACAACCACTTTGGCGGCAAGGGCAGCGATGCGCACAAGGCTGCCGTCACCGGCGACACCGTGGGCGACCCCTACAAGGATACGGCGGGCCCGGCAGTCAACCCGTTGATCAAGATCATCAACATCGTCGCACTGCTGATCGTGCCGCTGCTGCCCGGCAGCAACAAGCTGGCTGCTGCTGCACATGCCACGGCGGCACCTGCTGCGGTAGTCGCTTCGGCACCGGCAAGCACCGCGCCTGCTGCATCGGATGCGGCCTCGGTCGAAGTGGTCGATGGCATCGTCAAGTTCTACTTTGCCAGCGGCTCATCCGAGGTGGCGGCGCAAGGCAAGCAGGCACTCACAGACGTGGTGAACGGCCTGAAAGCAGGTGACAAAAAAGCCATCATCAGCGGCTACCACGACGCCACGGGCGACCCGGCCAAAAACGCCGAACTCGCCAAGCACCGTGCCCAGGCGGTGGCAGCTTTGCTCAAGGCTGCGGGCGTGCATGACGAGCAGATCGACCTGCAAAAACCCCTGCAGACCCAAGGCGATGGCCCGGCGCATCTGGCGCGGCGGGTGGAGGTGCGGTTGCAATAACTGCGCGGTTTCGCCCACCAAAAAGCCCGCTTGTTGCGGGCTTTTGGGTGTTGCCTTGGTTGCCTGAGCCAACGGTCCATCTATGCCCGTGCGTCCGGTTTTTCGTTCGGGTTTTGAGGGGCTTGTTCGCTGTTGGGGCAGGCCGCCGGGTTGCCGCCACATACGCTGCATTTTTCGTCGCCCATCAGGCGCGCAGTGCCACCGCATGAGCCTTGCAGGGGTTTGCCGCGCAGCAGCAGGCCCAGGGCGAGGGCGGTGAAGGCGAGCAAGAAAGCCAGGGCGGCCAGCAGGAAGATCATGGAGTTGACCGAGAGGTTAGAAGACATTTGACATTTATTTGATTTCCCACGTGCCGCCAACGAAATTTCTAAAGAAAGTTGCTTGCTCAAAGGTGATGGTGACGAGTGGAGGCCAATTAGATTTTAGTTTGACTCCACAATCCGAGCCAACCCAGTAACCATCCCCCGGCAAAGCCGGGGGCTTTCGTTATGTGAGCCGCTCAAA